>CAYVJM010000204.1:0-4659 GCA_964451695.1 uncultured Lentisphaerales bacterium
GTAATCTTGCAAAAAATGCAAGATTACAATGTGGCAGAGTGGGGACGCCGCCACCGTTCGTCGATTCGGGGGATCGATTCGGGGGATCGATTCGGGCATCGATTCGGGCATCGATTCGGGCGCGGAGCAGGGCGTGGAGGGGGGCGGGGCAGGGCGCGAGGTTGGGCGAGCTCAGTGGCGCGGTGGCAAGCCTAGGTTCGAGCTCGGCTCGCAACCGACATCAGCGCGCAACCGCTTTGACAGGGTCGGCACACTCTGCTAAACTTTTGCCGCCATGAAAGCACCACGGAAAACCATCGTCTTCCTCCCCGACGGCATGGCCGACGAGCCGATCGCCGAACTGGGCGGGAAGACCCCGCTCCAGGCGGCTCGCACGCCAGGCATGGACTTCATCGCCCGCACGGGGCGCTCCGGCACGTTGCTGACGCTCCCCAAGGGATTCCCCACGTCCAGCGACGTCGCGAACATGTCCGTGCTGGGTTGCGACCTCAAGACCGAGTACTGCGGCCGTGCCGTCCTCGAGGCGGCGAGCCGGGGCGTCCCCCTTGGACCTCGGGACGTGGCGTTTCGATGCAATTTCGTGACTGTCGGCGCCGACGGTCGTCTGACGGATTTCTCTGGCGGCCACATCTCGCAGGCGGCGGCGGAGGAGCTGGTCGACTGGCTCAACGCGCGACTCGCCACGGACCGCATCCGCTTCCACGCCGGCGTGAGCTACCGCAACCTGCTCGTCCTCTCCGGCCCCGAGTTCTCTCCCAACGTGGCCTGTGAAAAGCCGGACGACAATTTCGGCAACGTCGTCACGGAGCATCTGCCGGGCCTCGGGTCCGGCTCGGAGGACGGGCGCGTCACGCTCGCGACGATCCTCGACCTGACGGCGAAAGCGGCGGCGCTGCTTCCCCAGGCGCCGGTCAACGTCCGGGCCGTGGCGGAGGGGCGCGCGCCGGCCAACGGCATCTGGCTGTGGAGCCCGGGCCGCGCCGGTTCGATGCGGACGCTTTCCGAGCGCCATGGCATCACGGCGGCGGTCATCTCCGCTGTCGACGTCATCAACGGTCTCGGCCGCGGCCTCGGGATGGACGTGATTCGCGTCCCGGGCGCCACGGGGTACATTGACACGAACTACGCGGGCAAGGCGGAGGCGGCGATCGCGGCGATCCAGACGCACGATTTTGTGTACGTCCACGTCGAGGCGATCGACGAAGTTTCGCACAGCCGCGACCTCGCGCTCAAGATCAAGACCATCGAGGACTTCGACGCCAAAATCGTCTGCCCGGTGCTTCGCGCCTGCGGGAACGCGGTCACCTACGTCGTGCTGCCGGATCATCCGGTTCCCATCGCCATGGGCAAGCACACGCGCACGCCGGTTCCGCTGGCGATCTGCGGGCCGGGGCTGGAGCCCGACTCCGTGCAGACCTTCGACGAAATCGCGGCACCCTGCGGCGCCCTCGGCGCCCTCTTCGGACCCGAACTGATGAACTTCCTCTATCCAGGAGAACGCGCATGAACATCCTAGTCACCGGCGGCGCCGGCTACATCGGCAGCCACACCTGCGTCGAAGCGATCAAGGCCGGACATTCGGTCACGGTCTTCGACAACCTCTGCAACGCCTCAGCGGCATCCCTCGATCGCGTCGCGACCATCACCGGGACGCGCCCGGGCTTCATTGAAGCGGACCTTCTCGACCGAGCCGCGGTGAAGGCGGCGTTCGACGCGCAGGCGTACGACGCCGTGATCCACTTCGCCGGCCTCAAGGCCGTTGGCGAATCCGTCGCCAAGCCCTGGGACTACTACAACAACAACATCGTCGGTTCGCTGAATCTTTTCGCCGAAATGCGCGACCACGGGGTGTTCAATCTCGTTTTCAGCTCCTCGGCGACCGTGTACGGCAATCCTGAGAAGGTGCCGCTCGCGGAGGATGCGCCGCTTGCGGCGCTCAATCCCTACGGCCGGACGAAGCTGTGGATCGAGGACATGCTGCGCGACCTCGCGGCCGCGGAGCCGCGCTGGCACATCGTTCTGCTGCGCTACTTCAATCCGGTGGGTGCGCACGAGAGCGGCCTCATCGGTGAAGACCCCGGAGGCATCCCGAACAACCTGATGCCCTACATCACGCAGGTTGCGGTCGGTCGGCTCAAGGAGCTGAGCATCTTCGGGAACGACTATCCCACGCGCGACGGCACGTGCATTCGCGACTACATCCACGTCTGCGACCTCGCCGAGGGCCATCTCTGCGCCCTCGCCTCGATCGCGAAGCTGCCCGGCTGCACGCCGGTCAACCTCGGCACGGGCAACGGCTTCACCGTTCTCGAACTCGTCCATGCCTTCGAGAAGGCGGTTGGTCGTCCGCTGCCGCACCGCATCGCGCCGCGCCGTCCCGGCGACGCCGTGGCTTCCTATGCGGACGCTTCGCGCGCCGAGCGCCTGCTCGGCTGGAAGGCGAAGCGCGGCATCGACGCCATTTGCCGCGACGCGTGGAACTGGCAGTCGAAGAATCCCCGCGGCTATCGGGTCTGATCTGGCCTGCGCTGCTCCAACGCGAGCAGCGCCTGCTTCAGCGCGAGTCCGCCTCGGAACCCGCCCAGGCCGTTCGCCGCCACGACGCGGTGGCAGGGTGTGAACACCGCCACCGGATTGCGGCCGCAGGCAGCGGCCACGGCGCGCACCGCCGTCGGTCGACCGATGCGCGCGGCGATTTCTCCGTAGGTGGCCGTCCGACCGTAGGGGATGGCGTCGATGGCCGTCCACACGGCGCGTTGGAATGGCGTGCCCGCCAGTGCGGTCGGAACGGTGAAGCTCCGCCGCTTCCCGGCGATGAATTCCGCAATCTCGGCCAGCGCCTGCTTGAGCAGCGGCGTGGCGGAGTCCGCACGCCGCCCCGGCGATTCGCCGGGCAGCCACACGCGGACGATCGCGCCGCCGGATTCCGCTACGGTGAAGACGCCTAGCGGGGACAGGGTCGATGCGATCCGCGCGACGGTTTCAGAAGCAGGGTTCGAGGATGCCCCGGAGGAAGTCATGGAGGATGCCGTTGGAGGCGACGTAGGCCAGCTTGTGACCGCCGAATTCGCGCAGAACGCTCCCCGCGCCGCCGGCCTGCCGAAGGATGAGATCGGCCGCCGCCATGTCCCAGACGTAGATGCCGGGCTCGAAATAGCCGTCGGCGGCGCCGCAGGCCACGAGGCAGATGTCCAGCGCGGCGGCCCCGCAGATGCGGGAACGCTGGATGAGCGGCGTGAGCGCGTTGAAGAAGCGGAAGGGCTGGCTGTCCGGTTTCGTCGCCTTGTCGGCGCCCATATGCACGATGGCCAGAGTGGGCGTGTCGGTGGCGGAGACGTGGCAGGGTTCGCCGTTGCGCAGCGCAGGTCCGTCGCAGGAGGCCTGGAAGAGCATCTTCATGTCCGGCGCGCAGACGCAGCCGGCGAGGACGACGCCGTTGCGGCGCACGGCGACCGACGAGCACCAGTAGGGACTTCCGTGGAAGAAGTTGACGGTGCCGTCGATGGGGTCGATGATCCACTCGTAGGCGTCGGCGGGGGGCGTGGCGTGCTCGGTGTCCTCTTCACCCAGGACGGCGTGGTCGGGGAAGGCTTCGAGGATCGCTTTTGCAATGACCTGCTGGCATTCGACGTCGAGCTTGAGCTTGACATCGTGGGTGGCGATGAGGTTGGCTTCGTGGTTGCGTGCGCGTTCGCGCGCGGCGTGGGCGGATCCGGCCTTCGCGGCGGCCGAGGCGACGGCGAGGAGGTCGGCGGGGGTGGGCGGTGCGAACGCCGCGCGGATCGTCGCGGCGACCTTGTCGGCGAGCATCCGGTAGCCGGTCTCGACGAGGTGGCAGGTGTCGGCGTAGAGCGAGGCCGGGGCGCCTTCGAGGACGCCGAACAGGTCGTTGACCGGAACGCCGAGTTCGTCCATCACGGCGCGGGCGACGGCGTTGTAGCGGCGGACGTCGTCGTTGTCGCGGTAGTTCGCCAGCGGCGGGGCGTCCGATTGGATGGGCGTCGTCAAGGCGAAGACGATCTTGGCGCGCGGCATCAGCTTGCGCATGTGCTCGACGATCCGGCGGAGCATCGCGGCGTAGGCGTCGGGATCGTTGAGCGGCTTGTCGTCGCCGCGCCAACGGGCCATGTCCCAGTGGCCGCAGTTCCAGTGCACGACGTCCACGGTGGCGGGGTCTCCGGCTAGGTCCTTCCACCAGGAGAGGTGGACAAAGACGTTCTGGGAGAACTTGCAGTTGTCCTCGGGATAGAAGACCTCCGCTTCGTTCGCCAGAAGCTCTTTCACGAATCCGCAATATCCCATGCGGATCGAATCGCCGATCAGAAGAACTTTTTTCATGGGATCAGTAGGCCGAGTCCGGGTAGTAGAAGTTCTTGGCGTTCTCAGGGGTCACGATCTCGGCCGGGACGACGATCTGCTTCGACGCGGGCGCGGCGCCCTTGACGATCTTGACGGCTTCGCGCGCGCCGGTGGCGATCATCGCGGGCGGATAGGTGACCGTTGCCTGGACGAGCGGATCGCCGTCGAGGATGCGCTTGACGATCGCCTTGGCGCCGCCGCCGCCGACGAGGATCTTGACGTCGGTGCGTTTCGACTCCTCGTAGGCCTTGAGCGCGCCGACGGAGACGTCGTCGTCGCCCGTCCACACGGCGTCGATGG
>CAYVJM010000205.1:0-4614 GCA_964451695.1 uncultured Lentisphaerales bacterium
GGTGCAGGAAGACTTCGGAGCGAACGGGCAGCTCATGCGGATAGGCCGCCGCCGCCAAGTCGCGCCAACTGTGATGCTGGGCGGAGAAATGGAAATGCGGTTGAACAGCGCGAAAACGCAATCCCATGCCATCGGCTTGTGTGAGCGCAAGCCAGCGGGTGTCCTGGCGCGACCCGTTTTCCGTGGGGAAAATGTAGGGAACGGCCAATTCCGAAACCGAAGCGGTGTAACGCCCGACGTGGGCCGCGTGCTTGCGGTCGCAGTAGTTTTCGAAAGGGCCTCGGCCGAACCAGGTGGCTTGGGCGAGGGAACCGTCCAGAACGGCCTCGAAACCGATGCGGGGCACGAAAGGCAGGGCTTCGGCCAGAGAGAAGACGGCGGAGACGAAGAGCGCGCCGTCCTCGAACGCATAGCGCGTCCGCGTGCGAACGAGCGGCCGACCCGCATGGGAGCAGGTGGTGTCGGCGACAATCCGAACGCCGTGATCGCCGAGCGCGCTGACCGCGACGGCGTCGACAGTGCGCGTCAGGGCATCAAGGCCGGCGGCACGCCAGCGGCTGGCGTAGGTGTGGTCGCCGCCCTGAGCTTCGTCGATGTCCGTGGGGGCTCGGAAAAAACACTCGTGGAAGCCGTCGGCGATCATTTCCCGACCCGCTACCCGCATCGACGCGACCTTGGCGGACGCCGGATCGAAAACCAGCGTCCAGGGGTCTCCTTCCGCGCCGAGCATCAGGGGAGCCGCAGGCCGCGTGGCGTTGCGCACGTTCGGTGGCAGGGCGGGGATGGCGACGGGCAGGCGGATTTGTTCCCGCGCGACGCAATGCCCGGCAGGCGCCCAAGGCGAGTCTTCTTTGAGGACGCAGCTCAAATTCAGAAAGTATTCGGCGCCGGGCCGGATCGCATCCAGTCCGAGGGGAATGCTCAGCACGGATGATTGCTGTTCGATGCCGAAACCGCCCAAGGCCGCCGCGACGAGTTTGTTACTGCCGGCGAGACCATTGCCGGGCGAAACTTGCGGGAGGGGCATTCGTCCCGACTGCAGCGTCTCGCCGTCAGCCTGCACTTCCCATAGCAGTTCAAGATGGTCGAGTCCCGATTCGAGGTAGAGGTTGTGGATGCGGAAACGTCCCGCGCGCGTTTCCGCGTCGGACATGGCCTCGATCCGAACCGGCGCCTGGCATTTCCACATTTCGTGGGCGGCGGGCTTGAGGGAGAGATCGTCGAAGACGACGCCATTCAGGCACATCCGGGCAATCTGAGGCCCTTCACCCTCGAGTTCGCCGTAGGCATGGTAGGGACGTCCGTCCGGCAATTTTTTGACAAGCGCCTTGTCGGCCCAGTCCCATACGAAGCCACCTTGGAAACGAGGGAGTTTTACGACGAGATCCCAGAATTTGAAGAAGTTCCCGCCGCTGTTCCCTTTGGCGTAGGCATATTCGCACATGACCATGGGACGCCTTTCGGCGGGGTCGGCCAGGGTTTCGGACACCCAATCCAAGTCGGGATACATGGGCGCGAGGATATCCGAAATCGTCGGGCCCGGATTGCCGCTCTCGTATTGGACCGGTCTGGTGCCGTCGAAGGCGCGGATCCAGGCGGCCATGGCGGCGTGGTTGGCGCCGTGGTACGACTCGTTGCCGAGCGACCACGTGACGACGCAGGGGTGGTTGCGATCCCGCAGCACCATGCGCACGGCGCGTTGGAGATAGGCTCCGGACCACTCCGGCGCCCGCGAGAGCGCCCCCCAAAGCTGGTGGGTTTCGAGGTTGGCCTCGTCGGTAACATAGAGGCCGAGTTCGTCGCAAAGGTCGTACCAACGGGTGTCATGCGGGTAGTGGGACGTGCGGACGGCGTTGAAGTTGAGGCGCTTCATCGCGACGAGTTCGCGGCGCATCCAGGCTTCGGAAAGCACGCGGCCGGTCTCGGCGTTGTGCTCGTGCTGGTTGACGCCGCGGATCACGAGACGGCGGCCGTTGAGCAAGAGCAGTCCATCGCGGATCTCGACCTGGCGGAAGCCGACACGCGCGCTTTCGACGTCGACCACGGCGCCGGATCGATCGTGCAGGGCGAGCACGGCCGTGTAGAGGACGGGCGTCTCGGCGTTCCAATGGCGAGGTGCTTTGACCGCCGCCTTGAGGCGGGCGCAGAAGTTGTCGAGCTTGTTGTTTGCCGCGAACTTGAAAACACCGGCGACGGTGTCGCAGACCGGGTTCTCGAGGATGGGGCGACCCGTCTCGTCAAAAAGTTCGAGCGAAACGCTCCAGGCGGCGGCGTCGGAGCAAGGCGAGCAGAACGCGGCAACCTCCAGCGTCGCGTCGCGATATTCCCGGTCGAAATGGGTCTGGAGGGTGAAATCGCGCAAATGGACGCGCGGCTTCGCAATGAGCGTCACATCGCGCTGGATGCCCGACATCTGCCAGTAGTCCTGATCTTCCAGATACGTGGCGGCGGCGATGCGGAGGACCTTGACCGCAAGCGTGTTCGTTCCGGATGCGAGGAAGGGCGTGATGTTGAACTCGGCGGGGAGGCGGCTGTCGCTGCTGAATCCCACCTCGCGACCGTTGAGCCACACGTAGAAAACGGAGTCGACCGAGTCGAAATTCAAGAAGACGTCGCGGCCCTCCCAATCGGGGGAAATCTCGAAGGAGGTGACATAGCAGCCCGTCGGGTTCGCCTGCGGCGCCAAGGGCGGGTTGCAGGGAAAGGGGTAGATGACGTTGGTGTAGATGGGCCGGTCGAAACCCTGGAGCTGCCAGTTCGAGGGCACGGGGATGTCGGTCCAATCGGCGACAGGAAAGTTCGCCTCGTAAAAGGCCGGTGCGGCTTCCGGGGTGTCGAAGAGACGGAATTTCCAGATGCCGTTCAACAGGCGTACGAAGCGCGAGGCGCGTCGATCGCAGCCGCGCGCCTGTTCGAAGGACTCGTAGGCCCCCCAGGGCACATGCGCGGTCTCGCGATTGCGTTCAAGAAAAGTGGGCGACTGCCATTCAGAGTGGTTGTTCATGATGTTATGCGGCAAAGTCTAGTATGGATGCAAGCCGCGTTCAAGCAGGATTGCATTCACGGCCGCATTTCGCCTGTCACGGGGTATGTCAGACCGATCATTAAGTTCATTCCCGGTTTCATTGACGCCTGCGGCTTCATTTGCTACCTTGGGCGATATGGAAAAGACACGATCAACGAAGTTTCGGGCAGGCCTTGCCTGCCTGATCGCTGGCGGGCTGGTGGTTTCAGGTTGCGTAAGCCAGAAACGTAAATTGGATAACGTCCGGCTCAGCGGATGGAATGCCGGCTGGATGAACCAGGTGAAAGAAAGGTTGGGTCGCGGCGACCCGGAATTTCTTCCGGCATATGAACAACTGGTGTCCGATGCCGACATGGCGCTGAAAGCCGGCGTGTATTCCGTGACGTTCAAAGACAAGGTCCCGCCGAGCGGCTCCAAAAACGATTACATGAGCATGGCTCCCTACTGGTGGCCAGACCCTGAAAAGCCGGATGGATTGCCGTATATCAGCCGCGATGGCGAGGTCAATCCCGAACGGGATAATCTCGACAGCATTCCGTTGAAAAAGATGATCGACAGCGTGCGGGCCTTGTCGATGGCCTGGTTCTTTTCCGACAAGAAGGAATACGCCGAAAAGGCCGCCGTCTTGCTGAGGACGTGGTTTCTGGAGAAGGAAACCTTGATGAATCCCCATTTGAATTACGGTCAGGCCATACCCGGACATGTCGAAGGGCGTTTCATTGGCATCATCGACGGCCGTTTCTTTGCCGTGCTTGTCGACGCGATTGCCCTGCTTGAGACCTCAGGAGCTTTAGCCGAAAATGAAGTCGATGGACTTGAGGAGTGGTTCGAGCGGTATTTTCGCTGGCTCACCGAAAGTGAATTCGGGAAACATGAGGGGAATTACGACAACAACCATTCGGTAGCCTACGATGTCCAGGCCTGTGCCATTGCGTATTATCTTGGCAAGGATGATTACGTTGCGCAAAAAGTGGGCGAGATCCCCAAACGGCGCATCGACCCGATGATCGAAGGAAATGGCAGTCAGCCGCGGGAACTGATTCGGACCAAGGCATTCAGTTATTCGGTTAGCAATCTGCGGTACTTCTTCGATGCGGGGCAGATCGGCCTCAACGTGGGCATGAATGTCTTTGACTACGTCAATCCCAAGGGCGGCTCGATGCAAAAGGCCCTCGACTACTTAACCGGGTTCATTGGCAGGGAAAAGGACTGGCCCTACGAACAGATTTCGGGGTGGCAACAAGCCGAAGACAATCTGGGAACATTGGTCCGCAAGGCAGCGGTCGTCTACAAAAATGAAGCCTATCGGGATTTGTGGATGCAAGCTTTTTCCAAGCGGCTGAAAGGCGACTGGCGATTGCTTGTCGAACCCGGACCGCGACCCTGATCGAATTTCAGAGCACGCGATCCAGGACGGTACCCGGTCAGTTTCTGGGGTAGCGCAAGTTGGTGCGGATGCGGGTTTGTCGAAGGGCTTGTCTGTCGCGGGTCGGCTTCGCCTCCCCGGTGCGCGCCCATCGGCCCGCTCGCAACACCGCGCGATCCTCGCGCCAGGCTGTGCCCGCAAGCCGGGCGGACGGACGCCAGTC
>CAYVJM010000206.1:0-4590 GCA_964451695.1 uncultured Lentisphaerales bacterium
GCCTGGCGCGAGGATCGCGCGGCGTTGCGAGCGGGCCGATGGGCGCGCACCGGGGCGGCGAAGCCGATCCTCGACCCCTCAGGCAGGCCCAGAGCAGATGATGTAATCTCGCGTTGTTTCCGAGATTACGGTGCGGCAGCTTCGCCGGCCTCGGGGCGTTGTAGCCCGTATGCTACAAACTTTGCGCGTTGGCACGCGCTGCGCAAGCAAAATCCGATTTCTGTGTCACTTTCCTGACACACACCCACCCGATTTCCCCCGCACGAAGAGCAGTTGACTTCCAGTCCTTGAACTGATAGCTTCCGCCGACGTTTTCGTACACCTTTCTGACCAACTGAGCCTACCGTGATACTCGACAGACCCTTGACAGCGAAAGAACGCGCAAAATCGCAGCGCAACATGTACTCCTTCAATGCAGTCAACGGGCTGTCGTACATGTGCCTCGGCGAAACCGTCATCATTCTTCTGGCCGTCAAGACAGGGAGCCCCGATGCCGTGGTGGCTATTCTGGGGGCGATGATCTATTTTGGCTTCCTCTTGTTGCCGTTGGGAAAGACGGTGACGGCTCGGATCGGTGCGGCAAGAAGCCAGGCATCGTTCTGGGTGGCACGCAACATCGCCGCATTGCTCGTAGCATCCGCCCCTGTCTGGTATGTCTTGGGAGCGCCCGGGGCGTCCGTCTCCGCGATGATCCTAGGGGCCTTTCTCTTCTATGGCTTTCGCGCTGCCGGCGTCGTCATGTCGCAACCCCTTGTGGGCGACATCTCGACGGAAGACGAGCGAGCTCGCGTGATCGCAACCAATGGCGGCCTATTCTATGCATTCTGCTTCATTGCGCTTGCAGTGATTTGCTGGATCATGCGCATCAGCGACTCCATCTGGACCCTGTCCTGCATCATCGTCGTCGGTGCTGTGCTAGGCGTCTTGTCGTCGAGGTTCATCAGCAGGATTGATGAAACATCGGCCATCATGGAATCCGCGCGCAAGCCGCTGCGCGCGGCGATGGCGGAAGCGCTTGAGACCCCTGCGCTGCGCCGCCTGCTGCTGTGCGGCTTTGCGATCAACCTTGCCGTGATCATGGTCATGCCGATTTCCGTGCTCGTCGTCAAGAATGGCTATGGCATGTCGGATTCCCAGACGCTGGTCTTCACCCTGATGCAGTTCGCGACAAGCGCCGCGATGTCTTTCGCGGTTGGAAAGGCGACGGAGAAGATTGGCCCGAGGAAAGCCATGATTGTCGCGTTTATCGTGCTGCTGTGCCTGATGACGCTGTGGGTTATCGCACCTTTCAGCGGCGCCTGGGTGACGACGTGCTGTACGGTCGTGTTTCTGCTGATGGGAACCTGCCGCGTAAGCCTGGACAACGCCATGACGCATTACTTCCTGCAGACCGTGAAGCCAGGCGTGCGCGTCGCTGCATCCATCTTGCTTAACACGATAACGGGTGTTTTTGCGGGCGTTGCGGGCATGGCGCTATCCGGCGGCCTTCTGTCGTTTCTGCAACGCGATTCGGGAAACTCCGACGTAGCGATCTTCAACACCTATAGGACGTACTTTCTTGTCGCCTTTGCGTTGTTGGCTCCGGGCATCGCATTCATCTTGCGGCTTGAGCCGTTGCCCATGGAAAAAAGGCGGATCAAACGCACGTGGTGGAATTTCTAACGCGCCCCTTTCAGTAGTTCCCTAGCCGCTAGCCGCTAGCCCCTTCGCCCCCTTTCGTGGCTATCGAACTGGAAGATGGGGATGACCACAGATCCTCCGCCGAATGCCCCCCCGAACCCTTGCCCCATGGGCTTCTTGTTCTTCTCGCCCTTCTTCTGGTGAGATCGCCCAACCGGAAGGACGAAAAGCCTTGTGAGCTAGAACCCGCTGAAGAGCATCGAGGAGAAGGTGCTGAGCGTGCTCGCCTCGCGGGTGTCGTCGAGCAGCTCGCGGACGTCGGAGACGGCGCCGTTGATGTTGTCGAACATCGCCGAATCCTCCGACATCAGCTTGCCCAGCGTCCCCTTGCCCTGCGCGATGCGATCCGTCACGAGCCGCAGATTCGCCACGGTGGCGTTGAGGTTCGTATAGACCTCGTCGTTCGAAGAAAGCAGCTTGCCCAGCGTCCCCTGCCCGGCTTCGAGGCGATCCGCGATCGCGCGGATGTCCGCGAGGGTCTCATTGAGGTTCGTATAGACTTCGTCGTTCGAGGAGAGCAGCTTGCCGAGCGTCCCTTCGCCGCGTTCCAGGCGATCCGTCATGGAGCGGATGTTCGCGACGGTCGCGTTGAGGTTTGTGTAGATCGCGTCGTCGGAGGAGAGGAGCCGCCCGATCGTCCCTTCGCCCCGTTCGAGGCGTCCGGAGATCTGCTTGAGGTCGTCCGCGACCTGGCGCAGGTTGTCGAGCGCGTCCGTGTCGAGGAACTTGCGGATCTTCTCGACGGCGGCGGTGGCGTCCTCCATCATGTCGGCCGGCTTATCGCCCTTGAGGCCGCTCACGTCCTCGATGATCTTGCGCGCGGGGTTCCCCTCGAAGAGAACGAGTTGGCGGCCGCCGAGGATGGAGGTGGCGACGACGGTGATCCGGTAGCCCTCGTAGAAGACGACGGGCGCGACCAGTTCGGCGACGACATGGACGCCATCGCGGTCGTAGTGGACGTCGGACACGGTGCCCACGGTGGTGCCCTTGGCGATGACGGGGTCGTTCCGGCGCAGGCCCATGGCGTCGGGCATGACGACCTCGATCTCGGAGGCGCCGCCCCCGAAGAGCGATGCGCCGGAGACGACGATGGTGAAGACGCCAAGCGCGACGAGGACGAGCGTGACGAAGACGCCGACGACGATTTCGATGCGGGCCTCGCGGCCGCCGTTTGCGGGTTTGCTGCTCATGAAAGGGCTCCCTTCTCCCAGGATCCGCGGCGCGTGATGTACTGCGCGTCGAGGAATGAACGGATTTCCGGCGCCTTCGAGGCGATGAAGGCGGCGGGGGGCTGGATGTCCACGATCCTGCCCGCGCTGAGCATGGCGATGCGATCCGCGATCGCCAGCGCGCTGTGCAGGTCGTGGGTGACGACGACGCTCGTCGTGCCCAGCCGGTTGTTGAGATCCGCGATCAGCTCGTCGATCTTGCGCGAGGTCACGGGGTCGAGCCCGGAGGTGGGCTCGTCATAGAGGAGGATTTCGGGCTCCGTGACGATGGCGCGGGCGAGACCGGCGCGCTTCTGCATGCCGCCGGAGAGGTCGGAGGGATACGCGGCGCCGTCGCGGTCGAGGCCGACCTTTTCGAGGGCGTCGGCCACGCGCGTGCGGATTTCGTCCTCGGAGAGCTTCGTCTTTTCGCGCAGCGGCAGGGCGACGTTCTCGAACACGTTCATCCACGCCAGCAGCGCCGCGCTCTGGAAGAGGTAGCCAAAGCGGCCGCGGATGCGCGACAGTTCGGAGGCGGGCGCCGCGCTCACGCAGTCCTCCCCCACCCAGACGTCCCCGGAGGTCGGCGTGAGCAGGCGGATCATGTGCTTGAGGCTGACGCTCTTCCCGGTGCCGGAGGGGCCGACGATGCAGAAGACCTCGCCCTTGGCGATCTCGTAGGAGACGTCGTCGAGAACGGTCTTGGCGCCGAAGCGCTTGGTGACGTGGTCGAAGCGGATCATCAGTAGAAGAGCCTCGTGACGAAGTAGCCCAGGATCAGGATCAGCAGGAAGTTCGTGATTACGCTGTTGCGCGTGGCCTGGCCCACGCCGACGGCGCCGCGCGTCGTCGAGAACCCCTCGTAGCAGGAGACCGTGACGATGACGATGCCGAAGACGAGCGCCTTGAAGAGGCCGACATAGAGCGAACGCAAGCCCGCGAAGTCAAAGGCGTTGGTCCAGTACACGCCCCACGGCACGGAGAGCTGGGTGTAGCCGACGACCGCGCCGCCGACGAGCGCGAGCAGGCAGGTGTAGAAGGAGAGCAGCGGCACGGTGACGACCATGGCCACCATGCGGGGCATGACGAGAAAGCGCAGCGGGTCGATGGACATGATCTCGAGCGCGGCGATCTCCTCGTTGACCGTCATCGTCCCCATCTGCGCGGCCATCGCCGCGCCGACGCACGCCGCGAGGACGAGCCCGCTCATGAACGGCCCCATTTCGCGCAGCATCGAGGCCATCACCGCGGAGCCGATCAGCGACTCCTGGTTGTAGCGCCGCAGCTCGATGCCGATCTGCAACGCCAGAATCATTCCGATGAAGAACGCCACGACGGAGACGACCGGCAGGCTCTTGACGGCGCAGACGTGGATCTGGCGGACGATCTCGCGGCGCGAGCGGCGCGTCATCGCGTAGCGCATGTTCGCGAAGGCGCCGGAGCAAATCAAGGACGCCTTTCCAACCTCGGCGATGACGCCGATGAAGTCCTGGCCGAGCTTCTGGACGGCGTTGCGGGGCTCGATGCGCGGAACGGGTTCGCGGACGATCATGGCGCATCCTCCTTTTCTCGTGCGGGCGCCGCGCCCTCCGGCTCGCCGCCGAAGATCCACAAATAGCGCCAGCGAGCGGCGTTCGCGTCGCCGCAGCGCCCGAGCAGGCCGCCGAGCAGCGACCACGACCAGGCGTCCGCCTCCTCCTCG
>CAYVJM010000207.1:0-4565 GCA_964451695.1 uncultured Lentisphaerales bacterium
GCGAACGGCGAGCTGGCCATCGCCGCCAACGAGTACAAGAAGCTCATCGACCTGCTTTCCGGCGCCGAACGCGCGAAATTCGAGGCGAACGACAAGGAGCGCAAGACCAACGACAGCGTCCTCCAGGGCGCGCTCTTCGACTGGGCCTACACGCTCGCGAGCATCACGCAGCCCGCCGACAAGGTGTCCGTCTACAAGACGATGGCGATCAAGGCCTACGAGGACATCTTGGCGAAGTTCCCGCAGGCGGAGGGCGCTCCGGCCATCCTCCTGCAGATCGGAACGCTGTGGTCCACGATCAAGGCGGACGACGCGGCGCAGCGCGACGAGAACGTCAAAAAGGCCGACGCGGCGTTCACGCAGCTCAGCGAGAAGTATCCCGATTCGGAGCAGGCCAAGAACGCCTACTTCCTGCGCGGACGCGCTCTCATCGAGCTCGGGTACCGCGCCGAGGGCGTCGAGGTTCTCAAGAAGATGTTCGCCGACGCGGGCAAGTACACGGCCGCCCAGCTCATGCTCGCCGCCCAGGAGCTGCTCAAGTCCCAGGAGACGGCCCTCGCCCGCCAGGGCTTCGAACTGGCCCTCGGCATGGCCAAGGACGATCCCGCCATCGCGATCCCCTCGCGGATGGGGCTTGCGGAAGTCCTCGTCCTCGAGAAGCAGTATCCCGCGGCGGTCGACGCGCTGGAGAAGTTCATCGTGGAAAACCCGACGTCCTACAAGGTTCTCGAGGCGAACGCGCTCCTGGCCCGGGCCGCCGCGCTGGCGACGGCGGAGGAGCCGGACGGCAACAAGCGCTCGAAGCTCTTCGCCCGCGCTCTCGACTCCATCCGCAAGCTGGCCCTCTACCAGAAGACGACCAAGGACCTGGCCGACCAGATGCTGAAGGTCGGCGAGGTGCTGGAGACCCGCGTCGAGGTCGAGCGCAAGTTCAACGACGCGGCGCTCATCGAGCGCTGCCTGGGCGAGGCCCAGGCGCATTACCAGCAGTTCGTGATGGCGGCGAACCCCCAGGACGCGGACATCCAGCCGCATCTTGAAAAGGCCTACCGCCAGTCCATCAAGCTTCTGCTCGAGATGAAGAAGTACCGCGACGGCTCGCCGGTCTTCGAGGACGCGAAGAACGACTGCGAAGAGTACCTCCAGCGTTTCCCCGCAGGGCGGTACATCGCGGACGTCCGCGGGTTCATGACCGAGGCGGAGATCGCGCTTTCCACGACGCGACGGTGATTTCCAGAGGCCGCCGCGCGCGGCCGGGTGGTTTCAGCAAGGAGAACGACAACATGAAATGCAGCAGGATTTTCACAATGGCCGCCCTCGTGGCGCTCGGCGCGGCCCCCCTTGCCTTCGCCGACGTGCCCGCGAAGGTGGAGATGGACAACGGCCAGATCTACGAATGCAAGCTGCGCTGGATGCCGGCCAGCAAGAAGTATGCGATCACGCGCTCCGCCGGCGCCGGCGGCACCGCGGTCGAGCAGCAGGTCTCCCCCTCCCAGATCGTCCGCAAGCAAGTCGCCCCGCCCGCGGGTTGGCGCGAACTGCTCCAGCAGGCGGGCAAGTCGCCCGCGGCCGCGCTGCCCCGCCTCCTCCAGCTCGTGGACGAGTACAAGATGCTGGACTATGACGAGCTGGCCGCCATGGTCATCGGCCAGATCTACCAGAAGCAAGGCAAGCACGCCGAGTTCATCGCCGTCGCCGAGAAGGTGGCTCAGGACAATCCCGCCGCCGCTTCCGCCTCCAAAATGGCTCCGTACTACTGGGCGTCCCTCATCGAGACGGGCAAGACGGCCGGCGGCAAGCTCGAGAAAATGCTCGACGATGCCGTCGCCACGGCCCCTTCGGACGTCGCCGCCAAGGCGCTCGTCGCCCGCGGCGATCTGCTCAAGAAGGCCGGGCGGACGCGCGACGCGCTCAAGGACGGCTATCTGCGCTGCGTCTTCATGTACGGGCGCGAGCGCGAGGCGCACGCCGAGGCGCTCTACAAGGCGGCCATCGCGTTCGACGAGCTCCAGCAGGCCCCGTACGCGGACAAGATGCGCCAGACGCTCCTCTCCCGCTACAAGGACAGCCCGTACGCGCAGAAGCTCCGCGGCAATTGATTTCACGCATGGAAAAGCCCCCTTCGGCTATCAACCTCAACACCAACCCCAACGTTCCTGAAAGAGTGACACCATGAAGAAGTCCCACGTTCCCTTCATTCTCGCGACGGGCATGATTTTGGCCGCCGCCTCGTTCTCGCTTGCCCAAGAGGCCCCGGCTGCCGACGCCGCCGCGCCCGCCGCCGCTGCCGTCGCCGCGCCCGCCGCCGCGCCCGCCGCCGGCGAGATCGCCGCGAGTTCCGACGCCGCGCCCGCCTCCAGCGCTTCCGGGGACAGCGTCTTCTACCAGGTGCTCTTCGGTTCTGGGCCTCTCGGCTTCCTGCTCTGGGTCGCGCTCTTCGCCGCCATGGGCTACTACGTCTACCTGCTCGTGGACAGTTCCATCCTCGTGCGCGCCTCCAAGATCATGCCCCAGGGGCTCATCACCAACGTCGAGTCGGCGATGAAGGAGGGCGACGTCGTCAAGGCGCTTCAGTTCTGCGAGAACGATCCGACGCCCATGGCGCACATCCTCTCCGCGGGTTTCAGCCACGTGGAGGAGGGTTTCGAAGTCATCGAGCAGGCGATCAGCACCGCCGCCGACATGGAGATCGAGCGCCTCAACCAGCACCTGACCTGGTTCTCCGTCGACTCCAACATCGCGCCAATGCTCGGGCTGCTCGGCACCGTGCAAGGCATGATCATGGCGTTTGCGAACATCTCGGGCGGCGCCCCGGACTTCGGCGTCCTCGCCGTCAACATCTCCCAGGCGCTCTGGACGACGGCGGCCGGTCTGTGCACGGCCATCCCCTGCGTTGTCACGTTCTACTTATTCCGCAACAAGGCCAACCGGATCGTCCTGCAGATGGAGGCGATCACGATGGAACTCGTCAAGGATCTGCGCAACGTCGAGGTCGTCGCCGAGTAGGCGGCGACGCGATCTGGCGGGCCTCCCACCCGGGAGGCGCCGCCTGAGGCGAACCCAACATGAGCAAGGAACGCAAACAGGAGCCCTGTGGCATCGACATGACGCCGATGATCGACTGCGTCTTCCAGTTGATCATCTTCTTCATCGTCACGATCAACATGGCCGAGAACGTCGACCCCGATGTCCGCCTCGAGATGGGCGCCCACGGCCAGGAAATCGAGTCGGACTCGGGCAAGTCCGCGCTGATCATCGACGTCAGCAGCCGCGGGAGAGTCTCCGTCAACAACGCCCCCTTGAACGTGGGCACCTTGGCCAAGATCGTCCGCGGCCGCTACAGCCGCTACGGCAACAACACGCAGATCTGGATTCGGGGCGACGCCCGGGCCTCCCACGACATGATCCGCAAGGTCATGGACGTCTGCACCGCCAACAATATCGGGCGCGTCTCCTTCGTCGCCGTCAAGGATCCGCGCACGCCCGAACAGCGCAAGTTCTTCGACGACCGGAAACGCAGCCGGGGAGGGAGGTAACGCCATGGCCAAAGGCAGAAAAGCCCGCACGAACCAAGACAAGCCGTCGCTGGACATGACGCCGATGATCGACTGCGTCTTCCAGTTGCTCATCTTCTTCATCGTCACGCTGAAGCAGGACGACATCCTCGCCAACCTCGACGCCTTCCGACCCGCGCCGGACCCCAACCCCCAGTCGGTGCCCAAAACCGACCCCCTGACCATCCTGATCGGCCCCCGAGGCCTCGTCTTCCAGGGTGCGCCGAAGACCGAGACGCAACTCGAGTACAGCTTGGCGCGCATTGCGAAGTCCAACCCCGATTCGACGATCATCGTCAAGTGCACCGGCGACTCGCCCCACGGCCTGCTGGTCCGCGCACTCGACGTCTGCAACAAGGTCGGGATGCGGAACCTCTCCGTCTTCAGCATGTAGCCGCATTTCGGGGTTGACTTCCGGGGCGCATTTCCGGTAGTCTCTCCATGTGATTTGCGATGTGGGGCCGGCATCGTCCGGTTTCCGCTTCTTTTTGTTTTTTGACATCGACACGGGCTTCCGTGGAACAGCGAGGCAGGTATGAACAACGAATTGCTGACCGTCTTGAGCTATCTCGAGCGCGAAAAGGGCATCGCCAGGGACGTTCTCGTCAAGGCCATCGAAAACGCCCTCCAGAACGCCGCGAAGAAGAGCCTCGGCACCTCGCGCGACGTGCGGGTCTCCATCGACCCGCGGACCTGCGAGATCTCGACCTTCCAGTCGCTCATCGTCAGCGACACCGAGAAGGGCACGGACTTTGTTTCCGTCGAGGTCGCCCGCCGCGTCAAGCCTGACGCGCAGCCCGGCGATGTCATCGAGGTCAAGGCGGCGCCCCGCGACTTCGGGCGCATCGCCGCGCAGACCGCCAAGCAGACGCTCATGCAGAACATTCGCAACGCGGAGCGCGAAGTCGTCTACCAGCGCTATCTGCCCCAGGTCGGCAAGATCGTCTCCGCCACCGTCAAGCAGGTGAGCCGTGGCGACTGCATCTGCGAGGTCGAGGGCGGCGGCGAGGC
>CAYVJM010000208.1:0-4545 GCA_964451695.1 uncultured Lentisphaerales bacterium
GTGCGCAGTTCCGCGCCAAGCCCGGCATCCTCCGCGGCGAAGAGCTGCCCGACTACGCGCGCTGCGTCTCGATCGCCTCGGCCGGCGCCCTCTCGTCCCTCGTCCTCCCCGCCCTCATCGCGGTCGTCGTCCCCATCGCCGTGGGCCTGCTGCTGGGCACGGACGCCCTGGGCGGCTTCCTGGGCGGTTCCATCTTCACCGGCGTGATCTTCGCGATGTTCATGTCCAACGCCGGCGGGCTCTGGGACAACGGCAAGAAGTTCATCGAGGCCGGCCACCACGGCGGCCCCGGCTCCGACGCGCACAAGGCGGCCGTCGTCGGCGACACCGTCGGCGATCCGTTCAAGGATACGGCGGGGCCGTCCATCAACACGCTGATCACCGTCATGTCCCTCGTCTGCTCCCTCTTCGCGCCGGTGATCGCGGCGCTCTCGCTGCACAATTTCTTCTAGCGGTTCGCGCGGGCGGCTCCGCCGCCCCGCAAGGAAAGGAGGCGTCGCCATGGCTCTGCACTTGTATCTCTCCCTCGTCCCCGAGGCGTTCATCGCCTCGATGCTCGATCCCGAGGCGTTTGGCGCCTATTACGCCTGCGGAATGATGAAGAAGACGCGCGGTCAGGCGATGTTCGCCGAGGTCGACCCCGCCTTCCGGAGCCCCGAGTTCCGGATCGACGAGGCGCTGGCGCGCTGCAAGCCCCACGAGAACGGACGCCCCAAGAGCTCTGTCTACATCGCCGTCTACCGCGTCGCGGAGCGCATCCCCGTCTCCGCCCTCGGCGCCCTCCACCTGGCCACCAGCGACGGCCGCGTCGCCTCGCTGGAGAAGCGCCGCCCGCCCGAGGACGTCGCCGACGGCCTTCACCTCTACCAGGAGCTGAGCCCGACCCGTCCAATGGTCGCCAGCACGAAGTCCCCGCTCGCCTTCTACCGGCACATGACCGATCCGGCCGCGAGCCTCTTCGCCCTCCCCGCCCTCTACTTCGCCGACCTGCGGCTCGGGGAACTGGCGACGGATCCCGAGCGCGGAGGCTGCGACGACCTGCCCTACGCCAACATGGACCACCTGCGCCAATGCCTCGTGGACATCAAAGCGACGGGCGCGGCGACGAAGATCGTCGACCGCAACCACTCCATCGTCTTCCCCTACCGGATCGTCCGCAACGGGTTCTTCTTCGGCAGCGGCAGCGAGGTCGTCCACTATCGGATGCCCTCCCGCGAAGAGCTGCTCGAAAAGCATTACGACTGGTGGCGCTCGTCCCAGGTGTGAGGCGGCCGCTCCGCGGCCTCAGCGGAGGTTGCCCACGCGCACGCGGGTGAAGCCAGCCTCCTTCGCCATCGTCTCGGCGCGGCGCACGGTCGCCTCCGGTGTCGGCGGCTCGGTGAAGCCGCCCGTGGGAAAGTACGCCGTGAAGTGAAGCGGCGTGTCGCGGCCGACCGCGACGGCCGCCCAGTCGAGCAGCGCCTGGATCATCGCCGGCGAATCGTTCCGGTTCGGGATCAGCAGGTTCGTGATCTCAAGGTGCCCGCCGACTTCGCGCCTGTAGAACCGACAGCTCTCCAGCACCGGCGCCAACGACCCGCCGCAGATCGAGGCGTAGAAACCCTCGGAGAAGCCCTTGACGTCGATGTTCGCCGCGTCGATGAGCGGATAGAGCGCGGCCCGGGCGGCGGCGCCGATGTACCCGTTGGTGACGAGGACGGTCGCGAGCCCCGCCGCGCGCGCCAGCCGGGCGATGTCCATCGCGTATTCGATGAAGACCGTCGGCTCGTTGTACGTGAACGCCACCGAGCGGCAGCCCGTGCGCTTCGCCATCGCGACGATCGCCTCCGGCTCGACGACCTCCAGCGCCCGCTGCAGTTCCCCGCCCTGGCGCGAGAGGTGATTGTTCTGGCAGAACGCGCACGCCAGGTTGCAGCCGAACGTTCCGATCGAGAAGGTCCGCGTCCCCGGCAGGAACCAGGCCAGCGGCTTCTTCTCGATCGGATCCACCTGGAGCGCCGCGGGGCGGCCCCAGGTGTCCGCCACGAGGGTGCCGCCCGCGTTGCGGCGAACGTGGCAGGCGCCGACGCCGCCGGGCGGAATGCGGCACGCATGGGGGCAGAGTCCGCACCCTGCCACGCCATCCGCCAGACGTGTGGCGAACATCGCCGGATGCTCCGGCGGCGAAGAGCCTTGATGTGGAGCGTCCATCATGAAGCCTCCTGAATGATTTCAATTCGCAACGTGCGAGCAGCAGGGTTCACGAGCTCGGAATTCTATCCGATCGCAGTGAAAATGGATAGCACCCTTTGTCGCGTTGGCAAATCGGAATTTCATTCCGCCCGCCACCATGCTATATTCTGCACGCAAACCGCACCCCGGTTCCCGACTTTCGCCTGTCAATCCACATCCGCCGGCCTCATCCCCATGCTCACCCGCCGCATCATCCCCTGCCTCGACGTGATCGACCACCAGGTCACCAAGGGCGTCAAGTTCAAGAACAACGTCGTCCTCGGCGACCCGGTGGAGATGGCCGCCCGCTATTACGAAGACGGTTGCGACGAACTCGTCGTCTACGACATCACCGCCTCCGCCGAGCACCGCAAGACCGATCTGGCGATGGTCCGCAACGTCGCGCGCGCCATCCGCATCCCCTTCGCCGTCGGCGGCGGGGTCTCCTCGCTCGCGGACATCGCCGCCGTCCTCCTCGCCGGTGCGGAGAAGGTCTCCGTGAACTCGCTGGCCGTCGCCGACCCCGCGCTGATCGGCGAAGGCGCGCGGGCCTTCGGATCCCAGTGCATCGTGCTCGGCATGGATCCGGTGCGCACCGAGGATCGGGCCCGCTGTCCCTCCGGCTACGAAATCACCACGCGGGGCTTCCGCAACCGCACCGGCATCGACGCCGTCGCCTGGGCGAAGCGGGCCGAGAGCGAAGGCGCCGGGGAGATCGTCGTGAACTCCGTGGACGCGGACGGCACGCGCGCCGGCTTCCAGCTCGCCATCACGCGCCTGATCGCCGACGCCGTGCGCATTCCCGTCGTCGCCTCGGGCGGGGCCGGCAGCGCCGCGCATGTGCGCGACGCCTTCGTCGACGGTCATGCGGACGCCGCGATCATCGCCGGCATGCTCCACACAGGCGAGACGACCATCCCCCGCCTCAAGCGCGAACTCGCGGTCATGGGCGTCCCGGTCCGCAGTCCCGATCCCGCCGCGAAGGTTTGATCCGCCTCAACTGAAGACGGCGTAACGGAGGGGCTTGAGGGCGTTGCGGCCGACGAGGCCGATGTCGAGCCAGCTCCGGAGCCGGCGTTCGCGGCGCATCTCGAGGATGCGCGCGACATGCGTCGGCCCAAGGCCCGGGACGCGCAGGAGTTGGGCGCGGTCCGCGGTGTTGACCTTGACGGGGTAGCACTCGGGGTGCAGATCCGCCCAGCGCTGCTTGGGATCGACGGCGAGGTCGAGGTTCCCGGCGGTGTCGAAGGCGATCTCCTCGGGGGCGAACCGGTATTTGCGCAGAAGGAAGTCGGTCTGGTAGAGCCGGTGCTCGCGGACGAGACGGGCGGCGTTGGCGCCATCGTCGAGAGAGAAGGTCGCCTCTCGGGGCGGCTGGTAGGCGGAGAAGTAGACGCGCTTGAACTTCAGCCGCCCGTAGATCGCCCCCGTGTAGCGGACGATGTCGCGATCCGTCTCGTCGGCGGCGCCGACGATGAACTGGGTCGTGCATTTGATGCGGGAGAACTCGGCGCCGCGCGCAGTCTGCTCGGCCATGTATTTGATCGGGGCGACGATGTCCGCGTCGAAGCGCTTGTAGCGGGAGAGCTGGGAGAAATAGCGGGCACCAGGGACCTCGATGTTGAGGGAGATTGCGCTGGCGAGCTGCATGGCGCGGCGGATCGCGGCCTCCGAGGCGCCGGGGATGATCTTGAGGTGGATGTAGCCGCGGTAGGCATGCTTGCGGCGGAGGATCTCGGCAGCGGCGACGAGACGCTCCATCGTCGCGTCCGCCGTGCCCACGATGCCGGAAGAAAGGAAGATGCCCAGCAACCACCGGCGGCGCAAGGTCTCCATGAACACGTCCGCCACCTCGTCGGGGGTCAGCGAACAGCGGTTGGCGATACCATTCTGGCGAAGCGGGCAGTAGGCGCAGTCGCTGGTGCAGACGTTCGACAGCAGCGTCTTGAGCATGATCCCCGTGCCGCCGGCCGCGAGCTGGACGGGGTAGAGCCAGGTGCCATCGAGACCGCGCCTCCGGCGCGACTGCTCGTCGCTCCCGCAGGAGCACGAAAGGTCGTACTTGGAGTCGTCCGAAAGGATCGCGAGCTTCTGGCGGACGTCGAGTCCCATGGCGGTTTGTCGTCGAAGAGGGCGGCGTTTCGCCGACACCCGCCGGCGGGGCCCCTGCCCTTCCTCGACGCAAAATTATCCCCCGCCACCCGGCTCCGTGTCAAGGGCGATCAACCCCCGCCGAGTATTCGGTCAGTCGGCGGGGTCGCGGAGCGCGTGGCTTTTGCCTGTGCGTGTTGCCGATCTGAAACCGTGCGCCCGCAGCGGCGCCTCTACGCCCCG
>CAYVJM010000209.1:0-4536 GCA_964451695.1 uncultured Lentisphaerales bacterium
TGCGGCGAACATGGCGGAAGGCGGAGCCGTGCAAGACGCGCCGTCGAAGCCGCGCTTCAGCAGTGGCACACCGTGCGCGGCCATCGGCTTTCGGAGAAAAGCGAGCTGCCGCGCAAGCCTCGATGCCAGGCGTGGCACGCGCCGGACGGGCTGGACTTGCGTCCGCCCGCCCGGCTTGCGGGCGCAGCCTGGCGCGAGGATCGCGCGATGTTGCGAGCGGGCCGATGGGCGCGCACCGGGGCGGCGAAGCCAACCCGCGACAGAGAAGCCCTTCGACTGGCTCAGGGCAGGCCCGCATCCGCGCCCATTCGGCGACTGACCCCGCCGACCGAATGCATGAAGACGGTGGTTTGCAGGTGGTTCGCAGGTTGCGCACGCGGGCGGCGTCTGGTAGAATCGGCGACCATGATCAGAAAAGCCGTTCAGGATCTCAAGCCCTACACGCCCGGTGAACAGCCCAGGATTCCCAACATCGTCAAGCTGAACACCAACGAAAACGCCTACCCGCCCTCCCCGAAGGTCGAGGCCGCCGTCCGCGATTTCGCCGCCAAGTCCCTCAACCTCTATCCCGACCCCCTCTGCGTCCGCATCCGCGAACACCTCGCCACGCTGCACGGCTGCGGCATCGACAACATCTTCGTCGGCAACGGGTCGGACGAAGTCCTCCGCCTCGCCACCGGCGCCTGGGTCGAGAACGACGGCGCCATTGGCTTCTTCAACCCCTCCTACTCGCTCTACCCCGTCCTCGCCGAAATCCGCGAAGTGCCCGGTTACGCCATTCCCCTGCCCGAGACGCGCGACCTGCCGGACTGCATCGCCCGCGCCAAGTTGCCGAAGGCGCCCGAACTGTTCTTCGTCGCGAACCCGAACGCCCCGACCTCGACGCAGTTCCCGAAGGCCGCGATGCGCGCCTTCTGCGAGCGGTTCCCGGGCGTGGTGGTCATCGACGAGGCCTACGCCGCGTTCGCCGAGGAGGACTGCCTCGAACTCGCCCTCTCCCTCCCCAACGTCGTCGTCTGCCGCACGATGTCGAAGGCCTGGTCGCTCGCCGGCATCCGCCTCGGCTACATGATCGGTCCGCGCGATCTGATCGAGTCGCTCTTCAAGATCAAGGACTCGTACAACGTCAACGCGCTCACCCAGGCCGCCGCCCTCGCCGCACTCGACGACCCCGACTGGATGCGCCGCAACCGCGACCGCATCGTCGCCACCCGCGCGCGCCTCGCCCGCGAACTGCGCTCCCGCGGATGGACCGTCGCGGACTCCGCCACGAACTTCCTCTGGTGCGCACCGCCCCCGCCGGCCACCGCCGAGACCGTCATGGCGCGGCTCCGCGCCCGCGGCATCATTGTCCGGCATTTCCCCGGACCCGTCACCGGCGACCACATCCGCATCACCATCGGCACCGACGAACAGACCGACTTCCTCCTCGAAGTCCTCGGAAAGGGCAAGTAGATGAGCGCCAAGCGAACCGCGACTGTCAACCGCACCACGAAGGAAACCGCAATCGCCCTCGAACTCGACCTCGACGGCACGGGCACCTCGGAGGTGGCCTCCGGCATCGGCTTCCTCGACCACATGCTCACGCTGCTGGCCCGCCACGCCCTCATCGACCTCAAGATCCGGTGCAAGGGCGACACGGAGGTCGACTACCACCACACGGTGGAGGACGTCGGACTCGCCCTGGGCTCCGCCCTCGACCAGGCGCTCGGCGAGCGCCGCGGCATCCGCCGCTACGGGTTCTTCCTGCTGCCCATGGACGAATCGCTCGCGCAGGTCGCGCTCGACCTCGGCGGACGCCCGTTCCTCGCCTACGCGAACGGAGTCAAGTCCTCCTTCGTGCGCGACTTCGACACGAACCTCTTCGAGGAGTTCTTCCGCGCCCTCGTCGTCAATGCGCGCATGAACCTCCACGTCCGCGCCGAAGGCAACGAAGCCCACCACGTCGTCGAAGCCGTCTTCAAGGGCTTCGCCCGCGCCCTGCGCATGGCCGTCGAGGCCGATCCCCGCGACGCCGGCATTCCCTCCAGCAAGGGCGTGCTGTAGCGTTTCGGCAGATTGAACTCCGCGCCGATTTATGCTAGACTGCCTCACTTCCAAAACAGGAGAGGCAACACATGGCAACCGCAATCGTAGGTGCGAACTGGGGCGATGAAGGCAAGGGCAAGATGACGGACATGCTGGCCCGTGAAACGGACGTGATCGTCCGCTTCCAGGGCGGCAACAACGCCGGCCACACCATCATCAACGACCAGGGCCGATTCGCCCTCCATCTCCTGCCCTCCGGCGTCTTCTACCCGCACGTCCTCAATGTCGTCGGCCCCGGCGTCGCGCTCAACATCCGCGCCTTCAAAGCCGAGCTCGACGATCTCGAGTCCCACGGGGTCAAGCCGCAGATCGTCGTCTCCGACCGCGCCCAGGTCCTCCTCGACGTCCACAAGAAGCTCGACGCCTGGGAAGAGCAGCGCCTCGGCAAGGGCAGCTTCGGCTCGACGAAGTCCGGCATCGCGCCCTTCTATGCGGACAAGTACGCGAAGATTGGCTTCCAGGTCTGCGAACTCTTCGACGTGGCCGCCCTCGAATCGCGCATCGCGCTCTTCTGCGACCGCAAAAACCCGCTGCTCACCACGCTCTACGGCCAGCCGCCTCTCGCCCCGGCCGCGCTCGCCGCCGAGTTGCGCGAACTTGGCGAGATCATCCGCCCCTACGCCCGCGACACCACGGAGATCCTCCACCAGGCGATCGCGGACGGCAAGCGCATCCTCCTCGAAGGGCAGCTCGGTTCGCTCAAGGACCCCGACCACGGCATCTACCCGATGGTCACCTCCTCGTCGCCCCTCGCCGGTTTCGCCCCCATCGGCGCCGGCATCCCGCCCTACGAGATCAAGGACATCATCGCCGTCGTCAAGGCCTACTCCAGCGCCGTCGGCGCCGGTCCGTTCGTCTCCGAGATCTTCGGCGACGAAGCGCAGGAGCTGCGCGTCCGCGGTGGCGACAAGGGCGAATTCGGCGCCACGACCGGACGCCCCCGCCGCATGGGCTGGTTCGACGCCGTCGCCACCCGCTACGGCTGCCGCATCCAGGGGGCCACGGAAGTCGCCCTCACCCTCGTCGACGCCCTGGGCTACCTCGATGAGGTCCCCGTCTGCGTCGCCTACGAGATCGACGGCAAGGTCACGCGGAACTTCCCCGCGACCCCCGCGCTCTACAAGGCCAAGCCCGTGATCGAGAAGCTCCCCGGCTGGAAGACGGACATCCGCGGCGCCCGCGACTGGGACGCCCTGCCTCCGGCCGTGAAGAACTACGTCAAGTACATCGAAAAGGCGATCGGCGTGCCCATCACGTTCTTCTCCACAGGCCCCGGCCGCCACGACGTCATCCGACTCGGCAAGCGCGCCTGATCCATCCAGCAAGGAGACCGAAGATGATCGAACGCTACTCGCGCCCCGCCATGGCGGCGCTTTGGACGAACCAGCACAAATTCGAGGTCTGGCTGCAGGTCGAACTCGCCGCCACGGAGGCCTGGGAGCGACTCGGCGTCGTGCCCGCCGGCACCGCCGCGCGCATGCGCCAGAATGCCAAGTTCACCGTCGCGCGCATCGACGAAATCGAAGCCTCCACCCACCACGACGTCGTCGCGTTCACGCGCTGCGTCGCGGAGAGCCTCGGGGAGGACTCGAAGTGGCTCCACTACGGCCTGACCTCGACCGACGTCGTGGACACAGCCATGGCCGTCAACGTCCACGAGGCCTGCCGGATGATTCTCGGCGGCGTGGAGAAGCTGATCGCCACGCTCGCGGTCCAGGCCGAGAAGTACCGCAAGACGCCCGTCATGGGCCGCACGCACGGCGTCCATGCGGAGCCCACCACCTTCGGCATGAAGTTCCTGCTCTGGCACGCGGACATGAAGCGCTGCCTCAAGCGCCTCGAAGCGGCCGCCGAGACGATGCGCGTGGGCAAGCTTTCCGGCGCCGTCGGCAACTACGGCAACATCGATCCGTTCGTCGAGACGTTCGTCTGCGAGCGACTCGGCATCGTCCCCGCCCCCGTTTCGACGCAGGTCCTCCAGCGCGACCGCCATGCGGAACTGCTCTGCGCGATCGCGATCACCGGTGCCTGCGTCGAGAAGATCGCCACCGAAGTCCGCCACTGCCAGCGCACCGAGCTGCGCGAGGCCGAGGAGCCGTTCGGCAAGGGCCAGAAAGGCTCGTCGACCATGCCCCACAAGCGCAATCCGGTCAAGAGCGAAAACCTGTGCGGCCTCGCCCGCGTCCTGCGCGGCTACGCGGTCACCGCGCTCGAGAACATCGCGCTCTGGCACGAGCGCGACATCTCGCACTCCTCCGCCGAACGCATCATCATCGCCGACAGCACGACGCTGCTCGACTACATGCTCGAGCGCATCGACTTCATCGTCGGCGGCCTGCTCGTCTACCCCGAGAACATGCTCCGCTCGATGGCCATGAGCCACGGCCTCGTCTATTCGCAGCGCGTCATGCTCGCCCTCGTCTCCGCCGGCATGCTCCGCGAACAGGC
>CAYVJM010000210.1:0-4479 GCA_964451695.1 uncultured Lentisphaerales bacterium
GCGGAACCATTCAGTACACGGTCTGCGACGAAGCGCTCGCCGGAACGGGCAACATCCTGCTGTCCGCATCGCCTTTCGCGAACTTCGCCGGCGGCGACTACACGCTTGGCGCGGGCTCCCCGTGCATCAGCGCCGGTTCGTCGACGGCGTACACGCTGAATGCCATGGATCTCGTCTTGAACCCGCGCGTGGCCCTCGGCGCCGTCGATGCGGGGTGCTATGAGAAGCAGGCGCTGGCGGCAGGCGAAGTGGCGTTGTCCATGGAATGGGCCACGACGAACCTCGTCACGGGCGCCTCCATGACCTACATCGCGACCGCTACGATCGACGCCGGAGCCGCGGTCACGTTCGTCTGGACGTTCGGCGACGGCTCCACGACCGAGACTTCCGCCACGGGCACGGGCGCGCCGCAAACCGTCTCCGCCTCCCATGTCTACACCATCGGCGGCATCTACGACGTGTCCGTGACGGCGTACCTGGACGACGTGGCCGTCGCGTCCATGACGGTTCCGGAAAAGGCGCAAGTCTCGACGCCGTCCGTCGTGCCGATCTACGTCTCCACCACCGGCGCCGACGCGAACGACGGGCTCACGGCCGGCACAGCCAAAGCCACGATCTACAGCGCCTACTACGCCGCGGCGGCTGGCGCGACGATCTACATCGAGCCCGGGGCCTACACGGTCACGAACGAGACCCCGGTGGCCAAAGCGCTGACCATCCAGGGCCATGGCGCCACGCGCGAGGACGTCGTTCTCGGAGGGGGCGCGACCTCCCGTCTCTTCACGCTGAACCACGCATCGGCGGTGGTGAGGGATCTGACCGTCGCCGGCATCACGAATTCCATCGAGGGCGGCGTCGCCTACCTGACGCGCGGAACGATCGAGAACTGCGTGATCAAGACCTGCAAGATCTCCGGCCAGCCGCTGATCCGGCTCGGAGGCAATAATTCGGACGCCGTGCTCAGCGGCTCGCTCGTCACCAACAACAGCGCGTCGAGCCTGTACTGCGGCAGTAACTGGCCGAATCCCATCGCGAAGGACACGGATTTCATGAACAACGTCGGTTCAACCTACGGCAAGGTGTGCAACGGCTGCACCCTCTACCGCTGCCGGGTCGTGGGCAACACCGGCGCCAATCCGGCGCTCATCTACTCGAAGCTCTACGACTGCCTGGTCGCGAACAACCAGTCGAGCGAGGCCAACGACGGACGGAGAACCACCGCCTACAACTGCACGTTCGCGAACAACTACGGCTGCACCACCATCGGCAAGAGCAACGAGCGCTCCTACTACTACAACTGCATCCTCTGGAACACGACGAGTCTGGATCTCGGGAAGAACAAGGACCTCGGGGAGGTGACCTGCTACCGCTGCCTCACGAACTACGTGAAGATCCCCACGGACAACGAAACGATCGTCTCGGCCACCGACGACCTGGGTCTCCGAGGCGACTACACGGTCAAGCAGAGCTCGCCGGCCTTCGACGGCGGCATCGCCTATCCGGTGACGGGCGGCGTGGTCGACAAGTCGTCCTACAACACGACCTACTTCCCGAACGCCGCGCTCCGCACGACCGATCTCGCCGGCGGCCCGCGCATCGCCGGAGAGAACGTCGACATCGGTTGCTTTGAACTCGCTCTCTTCCCGACGCTCATCGTGCTCCAGTGACGATCGGGATTCGGATTGCGCGACCCGCCTCGATCCCGGGGGGCGCCGCCGTGTTGTCGGAGCATGCTCGGGGATTGCAAAGGGGCGATGCAAAATGCTACACTCCCGCCGAAGTCCCCGAGTTCCGGGGATCGCGCAAGTCCCGCCCGCACCGGATGTGGGCCCGCGGGGCGGGTATCGCGCAAACAACAACGCCCACAACAAAAGGACAAACCCATGAAGCAGTTCCTCGCGCTCATCGCGGCAACCGTTCTCGTCGCCACGCTGACCGGATGCGGCTCGCTGCGCACGCCCAGCGACGGCCCCAACGCCAACAAGGTCTACTACAGCACCTTCTTCGGCGTCTCGATCGAAAGCGCGGTCTACGGCGACGGTCTCATCGTCGACAAGATGTAGGCATCGCGCCGATTCCCGTTCGCGGCGAATCTCGTCCGCGAGCGAATGCCCATCGTCTTCTTCGGAAGCGCGATGGGTTTTTTGTGGTCGAGAGGCGCGCTCCGCATCGGACGCAGATGCAATTCCCGGATATGTTTTTGACAGGCGCGGCAATGGCGTCCGCAAGCTCCGGCATGGTATTCTGCCCGGCAGTTCCATTCTCGGGTTCTTTCGCATGGAAGCACGCTCAAGGAGCAAATCTATGACCCAGTCTTCGAAGCCCTCGGCACGTCCCCGCGACTTCTCGCCGCGGGAAGTTCAGATCACCGGAGGTTTCTGGAAGGCGAAGATGGAGGTCAACCGCCGCGAAACCCTTCCCGTCGTGTTCCAGCGTTGCGAGGAGACCGGACGCATCGACGCCCTCAAGCAGACCTGGAAGCCCGGGCAGCCCAACCCGCCGCACATCTTCTGGGACTCCGACGTGGCCAAGCTCATCGAGGCGTGCAGCTACAGCCTCGCCGCCCACCCCGACCCGGCGCTCGAGGCCAAGGTCGACGAGGTCGTCGCGCTGTTCGCCTCCGCCCAGCAGCCCGACGGGTACCTCAACTCCCACTTCACTCCGGTGGAGCCGGAAAACCGCTGGACGAACCTCCGCGACAACCACGAGCTGTATTGCGCCGGCCACATCATCGAGGCCGCCGTGGCGCATTTCGAGTCGATCGGCAAGACCGCGTTCCTGGACGTCGCCTGCCGCTATGCGGACTGCATCGCCGCCGCGTTCGGGCGCGGCAAGGGCCAGAAGCGAGGCTATCCCGGCCACGAGGAGCTCGAACTCGCCCTTGTCCGGCTCTACGATGCCACGGGGCGATCCCGCTATCTCAAACTCGCCGAATACTTCATCGACGAGCGCGGGCGGCAACCCCTCTACTTCGAACAGGAGTCCATCGCCCGCGGGGAGGATCCGGCGATCCGCGCGCACCGCAACCCCGCTTACTACCAGGCCCACCTGCCCGTACGCGAGCAACGGAAGCCCGTCGGGCACGCTGTCCGCGCCATGTACCTCTACACGGGCATGGCCGCCGTCGCCGGAGCCACCGGCGACGCCTCCCTGCTCCAGGCCTGCAAGCGTCTGTGGAAGACGCTGTCCGACGCCCAGCTCCACGTCACCGGCGGTCTCGGGCAGATCGCCCGCAACGAGGGCTTCACCACCGACTACGACCTCCCGAACGAAAGCGCCTATCTCGAAACGTGCGCCACCATCGGCCTGGCGTTCTGGGGTCGCCGCATGCTCGACTCGGCACCCGACTCGACTTTTTCCGACGTGGTGGAGCAGGCGCTCTACAACGGCACGGTCTCCGGCGTGTCCACCGACGGCCGCCACTTCTTCTACGGCAATCCGCTGGCATCGCATCCGGGCTTCGACGGCAATGGCAACTTCGTCGAGGAAGGCTACCACTACCGCCGCCAGGAATGGTTCGGCTGCTCGTGCTGCCCGACGAACATTGTACGCCTGGTCGCCGGCTTTCCCGCCTTCCTTTACACCTCGCGCGGCGACGAGCTGGCCGTGCACCAGTACGCGGAAAGCACCTCGTCGCTCGTCGTCGCCGGGCAGCCCGTCGCCGTCGTCCAGAAGACGAACTATCCCTGGGACGGCGAGATCGCGCTGGAAATCGCGCCGGAGGAGGCCGCGACGTGGTGTCTGGCGGTGCGCATCCCGGGCTGGTGCAAATCCGCGGTTGTCAAAGTCAACGGCAGGAAAATCAAGCTCGCCGACGTGCTGGCGAAGGGCTACGCCCGCATCCGGCGTGAATGGCGCGCCGGCGATGTCGTGACCCTCTCGTTTGCGATGCCCGTCGACCGCGTCGAAACCCATCCGGCGGTTCGCCAGGACGCGGGGCGCGTCGCCTTGCGCCGGGGTCCCGTCGTGTACTGCATCGAGTCGGCGGACAACGGCGCGAACCTCAACGGCGTCGCGCTGCTCCCCGATCCGGCGTTCACGATCGCCGCCGGGAAGGGGCCGGTTCTCAAGGGCGTCCCGGTCATCCGCGCCCTGGCCGTGCGGACGAAGCCGGCGGGCCGGGGAGATCCGCTCTACGGCGACTTCGGCGCATGGCCGTCCGAACCTTGCGAAATCACTGCCGTTCCCTACCACCTCTGGGGCAACCGCAAGCCCGGCGAAATGCTCGTCTGGATCCGCCAGGCACTTTCATAATCGTAATCATAATCGTAATCGTCATCGTAATCACACCATGAAAACCATCCCCCGCTCCGAATACCCCCGCCCGCAGTTCGTCCGTCCGAAGTGGCTCTGCCTCAACGGCGAGTGGCAGTTTGAAGTCGATGCCGGCGACAGCGGCATCCACCGCGGCCTGCTGGACTGCGAACTGGCCTCGCGCATCGTCGTGCCGTTCTGCCCGGAGTCGAAGCTCTCGGGCGT
>CAYVJM010000211.1:0-4476 GCA_964451695.1 uncultured Lentisphaerales bacterium
CGATCAAGGCGCAGACGTTTTCCCCACGCACGTGGGGATGTTCCGCAGGCGGCCTGCCTCGGGCACCCGATTCAGCAGTTTTCCCCACGCACGTGGGGATGTTCCGGGCGCGGGTATACATTCGATCGGGGGTCCGCAGTTTTCCCCACGCACGTGGGGATGTTCCGCTTCGGAGTCGTCGAGCAGTCGCCCGGATGTTGTTTTCCCCACGCACGTGGGGATGTTCCGAGCATCGTGCTGCTGGGCACCGGCGGCATGCTGTTCACGCATCGTGCTCGTTCATGGATACGGTGTCGAAGGCGCGGCCCAACGCGACCCTAAGCCGAATGCGGACGAAGGACATGGGGCCGAAACGGTTGCTTCGCTCGCGGCTGCACCGCGCTGGCGTCCAATTTCGGCTCCATGTGCAGTCGCTGCCGGGACATTCCGACGTCGCGTCTGGGCCTCGGGCTCAGGGGAATGTGTAGGGGGCGCGGACGCGGTAGAAGCGCTGCGTCACCATCGTCTCGCCATGTTCATACGGCGGCGCGATGACGTAGCCTCCGCAGGACGTCCAGGCCGTGTTGGTCGTCAGCGCCTCGGCAAATTGCGGGTCGAAGACGGTCGGGGACTGTCCGTCCCACTGGATGACCACGGTGTCGTTGCTGGCGCAGCAGGCGATGTTGGTAATAGCGAAGGCGGCGCCGGGCTGGGGCTGGTAGAGCGTGAAGACGTAGTCCTCCACTTCGCCGTCCATCGCGAGGCCCGTGGGAGCGAGACCCTTGTTGCTGCTGAAGCGGAAGCGCCCGAAGGTCTGGCCGACGCCGCTCCCGGCTGGCACGCCCACGACGAGGGCGTTGGTCTCCGCGAGGAGCGGGTAGTCCACGGCGATCGGATCGATGGCGTCGGTCCAGCTCCCATTGCAGTTGAAGTCGATCCAGGCGTTGAGATAGCCCTTCGTGGAGGCGACGATGCGCAACGTCGCGTTCGAACCCCACACGAGCGTGTCGGCGGAGACGATGCCGTCCTCGTCGGCGTTGCCGGCGGTATCGTCGCCCAGGCCAGGCGGGATCGGCTGCCCGTCGGGTTCCAAGTCGGGCGGCGTGGCGCCGAGGTAGTAGGACGAGGGGATCTGGTGGCGGGCGCCGTCGTTGGCGAGGCGGGTGGGGTAGGGGAGATCCGGGGCGTCGCCGAAGTCCAGCACCTGGAGGAGCACCTCGTAGTCTTCGACTTCGCCATCGGATTCGATGCCGGTGAACGCGGGGGTCCTCGGGGCGTAGGTGGTGAAGCGCCAGCGGGAATGCGGACCGCCGGAGACGAATGCGGGCGGGACGGGTACGGTGACGAGCAGGCTGTTGAGTCCGGGGCTGAGCGGGACGTTGACGAAGACCTGCTCGCCGAGGTCGACCCAGCTTCCGTTGGAGTTCCAGTCGATCCAGGCGTTGAGGAAGCCGTTCGTCGATGCGAGAACCTGGACGTTGATCCCGGCGCCTGCGATGAAGGCCGGCGGCAGAGACACGCCGTCCTCGTCGGCCAGATTGGCGTTATCGTCGCCCTTGGCGGTCGGGTCGGGCTGGCCATCGGGCTCGGCGTCGATCATCTTGCCGAGGAAGACGCCCGGGACGATCTGATGCCCTGCGCCGTTGTTCGTGAGAAGGGTGGGGTAGCCTGGAGCGGTCACGCCGTCCTTCGCATCGCCGTAGTCAAACTCGGGCTCCGGCTCGATGTAGACAATGTAGTCTTCGACTTCGCCGTCCGCCACCAGTCCGTCGAAGCCGATGGGGGTCTGGAGCGTCGTGAAGCGGAACCGGGCGAAGGTGGGCCCGATCCCGGCGGAGCCCGGGACAAAGAAGGCGAGGGCGTTGAGGCCTGCGCTCATGGACTGGACGGCGAAGATCATCTCGCCAGGATCGCTCCAGCTCCCGTTCTGGTTGAAGTCGATCCATGCCGAGAGGAAGCCGGGCGTCGAGCAGATCACGGTGATCGACGCTCCCGAACCCGGAATCAGCGCCGACGTGAACGCGACGCCGTCCTCGTCGGCAAGATTCGCGATGTCGTCGCCCATGGCGACAGGATCTGGCTGCCCGTCGGGCTCGGCATCGATCAACGCGCCCATGAAGACGGCGGGGTTGACGAGATGGCGGGCGCCGTTGTTGGCCAGCAGCGTGGGATAGGGGGCGTCCGGGGCGTCGCCAAAGTCGAGATCACGCTCGAAGAAGACCGAGACGTCCGAGGCGTAGATGTATTCCGGCGGCGGCTCTTCGTACTGGCCGGGGGGCGCGGTGATGTAGCCGCCGTAGTCCACGAGGAGCGTGTCGAGCCAGTGGCTGATCTTCAGCGAGGTGTGGCGGTTGTAGAAGATGTCCATGCCGAAGTCTTTGCTGGCGCGGATGACGCTGTGCCGGTAGTCCGACATGGGCATTGCCCCTCCGGTGATTTGGAAGGCCATGAGCACGCTGGCGACGCCGTTGGTGGCGATGTCGCCGAGAACCCACGTGGGAACCTGATAGGCGCCTTGCGGGTTGTACTGCGGATCGCCGGGCGTCCAGCAGTACCAGGCGCGCTCGGGCTCGTTGACCGCCTCGATCCAGTACTTTCCGCCTGAAACGGGATCGAGATAGTAGGGCGGGGTTCCCGACGGCAGCAGGCTGATGTCCGCGATCGCGAACTCCGCCGAGATCCGGGTTTGGCGCATGCTGCCGGCGAAGTTCACGCCCATCGGCCCCTGGACTTCGTAGTGGCTGTTGGACGAGACGCCGGGCTGATATTCCGACGGCAAGTTGTTGATGACGGTGGCCAGGACGGTGAAGGCGACGATGTTCGAGGCGGGCGAACCATCGAACGTGATGGACTGCACAATGCCGTTGATCGTCATCGGGATGTCGTCGTCGTGGAATTCCCAGTCCTTGGCATGGACGAGTCCGCTGGTCGGATCGTAGAACCACTGGCCCTTGACAGCCATTGGGTCTTGTGCCGGCCCGGCGGGCATCGGGTTGACGAACAAGGCCGAGGAGATCGGTCTTGCCGGGCCTGCGAGGCAGACCCCGGCCATCGCGGCAAGCGCGATGCAGGCGAATCGGGCGAGGCATTTCATGGAACACCTCCATGCGGAGCGCGCGGTCGGAGTCGAAAGGCGTGGGCGCATGTCCACTGGAGCCGCTTCGGCACTACACCCGGCCGGCATCCGGAACCATCCCCGCTGAACCAGCACGCGGAGACGTCCCCTCCGCTTTCTGTCGGAAACGCTAGTGCTTTCGCGCTCGCGTGTCAATCGCCCGGCCCGATCAATGTGAAGTTGTCCGTTTGATATGAATGCTTGAAGCGCGCCGGGTTGATGATTGAAATGGCTTCCTTTCGGTAGGGCGGATATGCGAAGATGGAGCCAAGTCGATGGCACCGACGTTTCGCCGAGTTGCCGCGATGCGGCTTCCGAACGTCGTTCGGCTGAAACTCTGGTTTCTCCTGCTCTTCACCCCCACCCGTTGCGAGGTTCTATGAAATTGCGTTCCCTCTGGCCCATCCTCCTCTTCGCGTTGGCGTTCGTCGTCGGCCTCGTCGTGCTTGCCGACGCCCTTCCCGCGATGTCCGTCCTCCAGGCGCCTGACGCCGCCCCCGGCCCGGCGCCGACGAGTTTGTTCAGGCGGATGCTCCCCTGGATGAGCGGCGCCCAGCCGAGCATCACGCACGACGACCTGCTCAAAGTCCTTCCGGCCCTCGTCCACCACGAGCTGAGCTTCATCCTCTCCACCGCCCTCGGCGCTCTCGCAATGGGCGTCTATCTGCGCACGCTGGGCCTGTCAATCGGCGCCTGTCTGGGCGGCGGACTTGTTTTCGCCTTCTCCGGGTACCACTTCACGCTCTTCAATGCGGGGCACCGCGGCTACTTCATCATGATGCCGTACGCGATCTTCATGTTCGCGCTGGCGGAGCAGGCGCTGCGGCGGCCCCGCTGGTTCCACTTCGCCCTGATCGCCCTTTGCGCGATCTGCGGCATCTCGACGCAACCCGACGTCTTCCTGCTCCTCGTCATGCTGATGGCCGCCTACGGTCTCTTCCGCCTCGTCCAGATCGGCGCCGACGTCGGCGCCGGAAAATACTTCGCGACGGTCGGCACCCGCCTCCTCGCCGGTATCGTCCTGACAGGCGCCGTTTTCGCCGTGCTCGGCTTCGGCGCGGTTCGCCACCTCGTCAACTTGACAATCGCCCCGCGCCTGGAGGATATCGCCCAGATGACCGGCGCCCAGCCGGATGCGCCGGCCGAGACGAAGTCCCCCGAGCAGCTCCGCAAGGGGCGCGACGCCCAGTGGCTGTTCGCCACCAACTGGAGCCTTCCGCCCGAAGACACCGCCGAGTTCATCGCGCCCTGTCCCCGCGGCCTCGACACCGGCAATCCCAAGGGACCGTACTGGGGCCGCCTCGGGCAGTCCGCGAATTTCGCCGAGCACGCCGACCGCCCGTTCGACTGGCTGATGCAGCGCGGGATCTACCCGAACTTCC
>CAYVJM010000212.1:0-4449 GCA_964451695.1 uncultured Lentisphaerales bacterium
GCGCACATGCTCGAGATCTGCCCGTCGATCGCCTCCGGCAAGCCCGCCATCAAGGTCAACCCGCTCTCCATGGGCCAGCGCGAAGACCCCGCCCGCCTCGTCTTCACCTGCAAGCCGGGCCGCGGCGTCGCCTGCTCGCTCATCGATCTCGGCACCCGCTTCCGCCTCATCGTCAACGAGGTCCAGTGCCTCGCCCAGAACGTCACGATGCCGAAGCTGCCCGTCGCCTCCGCGCTCTGGCGCCCCGAGCCCGACCTCTTCGTCGGGGCCGAAGCGTGGCTGCTCGCCGGCGGCGCGCACCACACCGCCTTCACGATGGACCTCTCCGCCGAGCAGATCGGCGACTGGGCCGCCGCGATGGGTGTCGAATGCGTCTTCATCGACAAGCAGACGACGATCCGCGCGCTCAAGAACGAACTGCGCTGGAACGCCGCCGCGTACCGCTAGGCGCCCACCATGCACACCGCCCTCAAGCAAGCCGTCTTCGAGGCCAACCTCGCCCTCGTCCGCCACGGACTCGTCACCCTCACCTGGGGCAACGTATCCGGCATCGACCGCGCGCGCGGCCACGTGGCCATCAAGCCCAGCGGCGTCGCCTACGACACGATGAAGCCCGAGGACATCGTCATCGTCTCGCTGGAGAACGGCGCCGTTGTCGAAGGGGCCTTGCGCCCCTCCTCCGACCTCCCCACCCACCTCGCCCTCTATCGCGCCTTCCCGTCGATCGGCGGCGTCGTCCACACTCACTCCACCTACGCCACCGCGTTCGCCCAGGCCGGCCGTCCCATCCCCTGCCACGGCACGACGCACGCCGACCACTTCCACGGCGACGTGCCCTGCACGCGCCTGCTCACGCCAGACGAAGTGGCCGGCGACTACGAGGGCAACACGGGAGTTGTCATCATCGAACGCTTCCGGGATCTCGATCCCGAGGCTTTCCCCGGCGCCCTCGTCCCCGGCCACGGACCGTTCACCTGGGGCAAAACGCCGGCAAAGGCCGTGGAGAACGGCGTCGCGCTGGAGGCGTTCGCCCAAATGGCGCTGCTCACCGAGATCCTCGCCCCGGGCGCCGCCCCTCTCCCCGACTACATCCTCGACAAGCACTTCCACCGCAAGCACGGGCCCGCCGCCTACTACGGGCAGAAATGACCTTCCGCACGGATCTCCTCGCGGTGCTGGCGCTCGGGCTCGCACTTCGCGTCACCGCCGCGGATCCGGTCGCGTCCTATCCCTTCGACGGATCGGACCGCGCCACCGACTCAACTGGTCGCCTTCCAGACATGGCGCTCACCCGCGGCGCCATCGAGCCCGGCCCCGCACTCGGCGGAGTGCGACTGGATGACGCCGCCTTCTCGACATCGCGCCCCGTCCCGCTCACCCACGCCTTCACCGTCAGCGTCTGGTTCCGCCCGCTCGCATTCGGACGCAAGGCCCTCGGCCGCGACTGGCCCAACGGCATGGTCGCCAGCAGCGGCAGCGGCTACTACGACGGCTGGCGCCTCGTCGTCCAGGAGCCCGACCGCTTCCGCCTCGTCTTCGAAATCGGCCGCACCAACGGCTCCGTCTCCGTAACCGCCCCCGAAGGCCTCTCCACCTCCGTCTGGCACCACGTCGCCGCCACGTGGTCCCCCGCCGGCGACGCCGGTCTGGGGCACATGCGGCTGTACGTCGACGGTCGCCTCGAAGCGGAATCCCGCGAAGCCGTCGCGCCCGCCCTGCCGCCCAATGCGCCGCTCAGCATCGGCTACACGGACTTCGGCGTCGGCTCCCTGCTCATGGACGTCGCGGAGTTCGCCGTCTTCGACCAGGCGCTGGACGCCGACGCCATCGCAGGCCGCGCGCTCGCGGGCGACTTCGCGCAAAACCTCGCCACGCCCGACGCTCTCGCTGATCTGCAAGGCCGCCGCGCGATGCTGCTTGAACCGCGCGACCCCGCCGCCGCCCGACGCCAATGGCGGATGATCGCGGAGAACGATTCGTTTCCCATCGCGTACCGCCTTCTCGCGGACGAACGTCTCGGCGACGCCGAAGCGGCCGCTCGTCTCGCCGCACATCCGGACGCGCCCGAGATTTTCAAAATGCGCTACGGCGTGGACGGCTTCCGCGACACGGCCTGCACCCTCGCCGACGCCCCGGAAGCGCCCCTGCCCGCCCGCCGCTTCCACGTCGCGCCCGAGGGCGACGACAATGCCAACGGCACCGCGACCGCCCCGTTCGCCTCGCTGGAACGCGCCCGCGACGCGATCCGCCAGCTTCGCACCGATGGCGACTTCGAGGACGTCGCCGTCCTCCTCGCGCCCGGTCGCCACCAACGCTCGACGACCTTCGCGCTGGAACGCCGCGACGGCGGATCGGAGACCGGCCGTGTCGTCTACGCCGCCATGCCAGGAAAAGATGCGCCAATCCTCGACGGCGGCATCCGCATCCCGTCGTCCCGCTTCCAGCCGGTCAGCGATCCGTCCATCCTCGCGCGATTGCCAGAAGCGGCGCGTGGTCGCGTCATCGTCGCCGACGTGCCGGAGCGGCCCGCCGGGCAGAACGCCTTCGGCGTCGGCGTCAACCATCGCGCCGCGCTGATGCTCGTCGCGGACGACGATGCCCTCCTGCCGCCCGCGCGATGGCCCGACGCGGGCTTCATCGCGCAGACCAACATGCAGGGCGAAGCGGCAGGAACCCTGCTGCTCGACGAACCGCGCGCCATGCGCTGGCTGACGGCCGAAGCCCCGATGGCCCACGGCTATTGGCGCCATGACTGGGCGGACGCCGCGCTGCCTGTCGCCTTTGCGAGGCCGAATGACGGCCCGGTGGCGATGACGCTTCGCGACAGCCATTGCTACGGCCTCTCCGCGCGGCCACGTTTCTACGTCCTCAACCTGCTTGAAGAACTCGACGCGCCCGGCGAATGGCACTACGATGCCGGGACGGCGAAACTTTACCTCCTCACCCCGTCTGGGGGAATGCCCCGGACATTGACGCTCACTGCGCTGGACAAACCGCTCGTCGCAATCGAAGGCGCAACGCACATCGAATTTCGCGGCATCGCATTCCGCCACGTGCGCGGCGATGCCGTCAGGCTCCACGACGTCCGCGACGCCGTCTTCGGCGGCTGCGCGTTCACCGTCATCGGCGGCGCCGCGCTCCAGGCCGGAGCCTGCCCCGGCCTCGTCGTGCGGGACTGCACGTTCCGCAACATCGGCCATGGCGCGCTGGACGTCGCCGCCGGAGATCGCCGGACGCTTGTCTCCGGCCGCATCCGGATCCACGGCAACACGTTCTCCCGTGTCGGCCAGTTCATGCGCACCTACACACCCGCCGTGCTCGTCCACGGCGTCGGGGCGGTCGTCTGCCACAACGATTGCTTCGACATGCCGTCAAGCGCGATGCGCATCGAGGGCAACGACCACGTCGTCGAGAACAACAACATCCACAACGTCGTCCTGGAATCGGACGACCAGGGCGCAATCGACATCTGGGGCGATCCTTCGTACCGGCGCTGCGTCTTCCGCCACAACACCTTCAAAGACATCGGCGGCGACGGGGCCACGTCCTGCGGGCGCGCCGGCATCCGGCTGGACGACGCGATCTCGGGCATGGCGATCTACGGCAACGCGTTCATCAACAGCGCGCGGGGAAACTTCGGCGGCGTGCAGATCCACGGCGGCAGCCACAACATCGTCTACGCGAACCGCTTCATCGACTGCGCCATCGGCGTGAGCTTCTCGCCGTGGGGGCGCGAGCGCTGGCTCGAGCGGATCGAACGCAATCCCGAATACGTGGAGAAGATCCGCCGAAACGTGGACGTCTCCGCCCCGCCGTATTCGACGCGCTACCCCGAGCTGGCGCGCCTGCGCGAGGACTTCGACCGGAACTTCATCTGGGGCAACGCGATGATCCGCTGCCCCAGGCCACTCGGCAACCCGCCCATCCAAGTCGAACGCATCTGGAACCAATAGCCTACGGCTCCACCTTGGCTTCGGCGAGGGTGACGTTGTTCTGCTTCGAATTGCGGCCCTGGTGGCGAACCAGCTCGAAGAGGCAATCGGCCTTCTCACCGGCGGGGACCGTGGTCGAAAACTGGACGGTCTGGAAGTCGTGGAGTTTCACGCCGGGCAGCGCGCTGCGAAACTCGACGTGGCCGGGGAACGCGCGGCGCACCTCCACCTCGATCGGCTTGGCCGTGTAGTTGCGGATGCGCTGCGTGTAGACCTCGCGGTCGTCCCAGCCGGCAACCGAGCTGTTCACGTCGATATCTACGCCCGGCTCGCCAACTTTCCGGAAGAGATCCGCGCCGTGGAGCTGCATCCAGACGTTGTCGCGGGCGGCGCGCAGCTTGATCAGCTCGAAGATCACTTCGGGGTCTTCGCCCAAATTCACCTCGACCTTGTCCCCGATCGCAACGTACTTCGTGGGCACCTGCGCCAGATAGGAGAGCCCGTCGCGGCCGTTGTC
>CAYVJM010000213.1:0-4433 GCA_964451695.1 uncultured Lentisphaerales bacterium
TTGATCTCCCCGGCGAAGGGGGGATTGGCCATGAGCACGTCGAAGTTCAGGTACTTGAACTCTTCCGACTCGGCGAGCTTCCTCATTCGCCTGAACCCCTCGTTGTAGGTGTCGATCCAGTCCTCCTCCTTCGTGACGTTGCTCCAGCGTCCGAAGTCGAGCGTGTTGAGGTGCATGACGTTGGTATGCCCGTCGCCGGCGATCAGGTTGAGCGTGCGGGCCACGCGGACGGCCTTCTCGTCGAAGTCGATGGCGAAGACGTTCCTGCGGACGTATTCGGTCTCCTCATGCCCCTTCCGGGTGGCGGTGAAGAGGTGGCTGACGGGCTTTCCGGCCGAGAGCTGCATCTGCTTCCACACGTGGAAGATGGTGTGGACGGGGAATCCGGAGCTGCCCGCCGCCGTGTCGATCATCGTCTCGTCCGGCTTGGGGTTGAGCATTTTCACGCACATGTCGATGACATAGCGCGGGGTGAAGTACTGCCCCTTCTCGCCCTTGCTGCTCTTGCTCATCAGGTACTCGAAGGCCTCGTCCACGACGTCGAGGTTGGAATTGAAGAGCTTCACCGTCTCCAGAGAGGCCACGCAGATGGCGAGGTGGGGCGGCGTGAGGGAGATCCGGGCGTCCTCGTCGAAAACGCCCGTCCATTTGTCGCAGGCCTTCTTGAAGAGCTTCTCGATTTTCTCCTTGAGCTGGATGTCGCTCTGCCCGGAGTTGCGGAACTCCAGATTGTAGTCGTCGTCCGTCGCGCCGATCTGCTCGTCGTAGAGCTTGGCGAAGATCAGCTTGAAAACCTCCTCGAACACGTCCACGCCGGCGTTGGCGAGAACCTCGTCCTCCATCTCCATGACGAGGTCCTTGAGAGATTTTCCGGTCTTGGTCAGCTTGTCGTCGCGGACGAGGTCGGCCATCGTGAACGGCGTCCGGAGGATGTCCGCGAGGGTTTCATCCGCCCTGGGGATGCCGGGAATGTCCTCGAAATAGTTGGGGTTCTTGCGCTGGTGGTAGGTGATCGCGGAGCCGTTGGTCCAGACCGCCATGCTGGCGCCGGTGGCGTGGGTATAGCTCTTGAGCTGTTCGCGTCCGTCCTTGGCCTTAGGCTTTTTGAGTTCGACGATGATATAGGGCGTGTTGCGGTCCTTCTCGTCGCGAATCACGATATCCGCGCGCTTCGATTCGCGCCCGAAGAAGATCGTGTACTCGAACGCGAGACGGCTTCTGTCGTATCCGTAGTCGGTGATCAGCTTTTTCGCATAGAGCTGGCGGACGATCTCTTCCGGCGTCAGCTTGACCTCCTTGTCCCGGACGAGGCATTGCAGATAGGCGCCTTTGCCTCTGCCGGTGGTGCGCAAAGTGACGCGTGCCCTCAGCTCGTCAATGTCAGCATCGCTGAACAAGGACAGCCCATATTCCGAACCTTTCAGATAATCGGTGATATCCATCATCTCCGCCCTCATGCCTCGTGATCAAACTTGGGCAAGAATAGCACAACGCGCTTCGTCTGCCAAACGGCTTGTCATTTCGAAGCGCAGTCGTTGAAGAGATCAAGGCTACGACCCCGGAACGGCTTCGAAAAACTTGCGGATGACCGAGGACGCGAGGAACAGGGCCACGACGACGGCCACGAGCGCCACGTGCGGCACGGCCAGGATGTAGCCGGCCTGGAGATAGAGCAGGCCGCCAATCGCGCCGCCGACGGCCCGTCGGCGGTTCTGCGGCGTGTGCGGACGGCCCAGTGGCGCGACGGAAAGCGCCCAGACGCCGTAGGCGCAGAGCGAACAGAGCACGATCAGCAACCAGGCGTTGCGCGGATAGGCGCCCAGCGCGAGCATCGGGATGAACACGGCGAGGCCCGGCAGAAAACGCAGGCGCGTCAGCGGCGCCTCGGCCACATGTTCGTCCGCCGCGAGCCACGTCACGGCGGCGATGGTCGCGATCCAGCCCAGCGCAGCCAGCAGCACGGGCGCGGAGACGTAGACCGGAGCGAGCCACAATGCCGTCGGCGCCAACGCGCTGGCGGACTCCGCCACGACCACCGCGCGCGGAACGAACGCCTGCATCGCGGCCGCGCCGGACACCAGGCTCAGACCGCGACAGAGCCCCATCGCGACGAGACCGAAGACACGGCACCGGTCCTTGAAGCGGTTGTAGGCGACGATGGCGGCCACGAGGACGGCCGCGACGCCCCACCAGTCCGACGGAAGCCGCGCGAACGCACCGGTGGCGACGGCCAGCGCCAGACAGATCGCACGGGCGATGCGAGCTTGCACCACGGTGATCTCGCCCGCGGGTATCGGCCGCTTCGGCGCCTGGATCCTGTCCGCCTCGGCGCCCGAGATGTCATTGTCCGCCAGGCCGAACAGGTAGAGGAAGAACGACGCGGCGCCGGCGGCGAAGAGCGTGAGCAGCGCAGAGGACCCCGGCGCAACCGCCGGCTGAGCAATCGCCAGGGCGATGGCCGACCCGGCGATCGCGTCTCCCGGCGCGGTGGGCAAGTTGGGCAGACGAAAGAAGACGAGCCAGGGGGCGAGTTTGATTTTCATGGCTGGCGGAGTTCGATGGGCACAGGTTCGAGGCCGAGACGCGGCTTCCACTTCGGGGATTGCGAATAGAAGGCGTTCGGGTTGTCGAAGGCGACTTTCTGCAAGGTCGCCGCGTCATGGCCGTCGGCCTTCATCTGGTCGAGGACCTTGACCAGGCTGAGCGGATCGGAAATGCCCCAGTCCGCGGAGCCGCTGACGATGATCCGATCAATGCCATGCTTCTTGATGATGGCGCTGGCGCGCACGGGATCGAGCTTGGAGATGGGATAGACGGTGAGGCCGCACCAGCAGTCCGTGTTGGCGAGAGCGCGGGCGATCGTGTCCTCGGTGTTGTGGTCGAGGTAGATGCGGCGCTGGTCGGGCTTCACCTCGTCGAGGCCGCGGAAGACCCAGTCGAGGCATTCCGGCTTGCGCTTGTGCGAGATGTGGATGATGACGGGGAGCCCGCGCTCCTTGGCCATGCGGAGCTGGCGGACGAAGGCGTAGTACTCGGGCTCGATGAGCTTGTCGAAGCCGATCTCGCCCATGGCGACGCAGCGCGGATGATCGAGGTAGGGGGCGATGCCGTCGAGGACCTCGTCCACCAGCGCAGTGTTCTCGGCCTCCTTCGGGTTGTAGGCGATGGCGGTGAAGTGGTCGATGCCAAAGCGCTCCGCGCGCGTGGCCTCGAACGTCAGGATGTTCTCGAAGTAGTCGAAGAACGTCCCGGCGTGGCGGCGCGTGCTCCCGAGCCAGAAGGAAGGCTCCACGCAGGCGCGGAACCCGGCCGCGTACATGGCCTGATAGTCGTCCGTCGTGCGGGAGTACATGTGGATGTGCGGTTCGATCAGCGTTCTCATGGTTCCTCCAAAGTTTCAAACGTCTGCGGAGGCGGAAAGGTTCGGCGCGCGCCGCGCCGCGCAGCCGGGGCCCATCGTCCGGCGGCGGGCGTCCCTCGCAAACGCGACGAGACAGGCGATCGCGAAAGCCAGGGCGGCGGCCGTGCCCGCGATGTGCGGTGCGGAGACGGCCGGACGCAGGACAACCGTCGACTCGCCCGCGTCCACGGGAACGGCGATGAAGCTGCCGTTGGCCTTGTGCACCGTCGCCCGCCGGCCGTTGACCGTGGCGGCGAGGGCGATGCCGCCGAAGCGGTTCTCACGGATGAAGAGCATCCCCGGCTTCTCCGCCCGGGCCTTGACGACGGCCCGGCTACCCCGCGTCTCCGACGGGGCGACAAGCCACTCCGCCGGCGTGTAGCGCCGATCGGCGGAGGCGTCCGACACGCCCTCGCCCGAGACGACGATCTCTCGATCCATGTCGAAATCCGGCTGCGCGATGCGCACGACGGCGTCCTCGGCCGGCGCCGCGCGCCACCCGTAGAACACCGCGACGGACGGGATCATCCCGATGGGTTCGGAGACGGCCACCTGCGCCTTCATCGGATCGCGCGCCGAAACGATGCGCCCCTTCGCGTCGAGGTCGTAAAGCCCGACAACCTTGACCAGCCCCTGGCGCGTCATTTCCCGGGCCTGCTGCGGCGACGACATCACCGCCGCCGCGCCCCAGAACTTCCAGCGCTTCACGAGATCCTGTCCGAACCCCATCAGCGTCTTCACGCGCATGGAATCGGGAGTATCCGACGTCACGGGGTCGAGAATGGCGACGCCTTCCATGCCCAAGGTGTCGAGAAAAGGCGTTTCGCCGGAGAGCGGCTGGTTCACGAGCTGCAGGTAGGAGGCCGAGAGGCCGTCCACCTTGCCCTTCGCCTTGAGGGCGGTGGCGATCGGATTGCCGGCAAACTTGCCGGAGACGTCGTTGACGACGACGAAGCGCCGCGCGACCTCCGCCGTGTCGAGGACGTTCGCCGCGACGAGCAGCGCGCAGAACGCCACCGCCACTGCGCGCCGC
>CAYVJM010000214.1:0-4430 GCA_964451695.1 uncultured Lentisphaerales bacterium
GCCGGCCTCGCCAGCGCCGAGCCCGATCTCGAAGGCCTCTGGCACTACATGTCCCTGCGCTATCTCCCCGACGACAAGTCCCTCTTCGCCGGGATCGTCAAGCTCCAGGCCGGACATTGCGCCGCCTTCGAAAACGGCCAGGTCCGCACGTGGCCCTACTGGAAGCTCGACACGTTCAAGAACAAGCGCAAGGGCTCCGAGAAGGAATTGACCGACGAGCTGGAGCAGGTCCTCCTCGAAGCCGTCCGCCTCCACCTCCTCAGCGACGTGCCCGTCGGCGCCTTCCTCAGCGGCGGCATCGACTCCAGCCTCGTCACCGCCATGATGGCGACCGTCTCCGGCAAGCCGTTCCACACGTTTTCCATCGGCGTCAAGGAGCAGGACATCAACGAGCTGCCCTGGGCGCGCATGATCTCCTCGAAGTACAACCTGATCGCCCGCGAGGAGATCGTCGAAGCCGATGTCGTCCACAAGATCCCCGAGATGATCTACCACATGGACGAGCCGGCCGACCCCTTCGGCGTCGGCGTCTACCTCGTCTCCCAGGTCGCCGCCAAGGACGTCAAGGTCGTCCTGAGCGGCGACGGCGGCGACGAGAACTTCGCGGGCTACGACCGCTTCGCCGGCCAGGGCCTCGCCGGCCTCTACGCGCTCATCCCCGCCCCTCTCCGCCGCCACGTCCTCGGCCGCCTCTTCAACCTCGTGCCCGAATCCTTCGGCTACAAGAGCATCGCCTCGAAGCTGAAGTGGATCAACGACATGTCGTTTTACGACGCCGGCGAGCGCTACGCCCGCAGCATGAGCTTCCTGCGCTTCACCAACGAGAACAAGGCCGCCCTCTTCACCTCGGACGCCCAGGCGCGCATCGCCAACGCCGACTCGGTGGGCAAGATCCTCGCGTTCTTCAACGACGGCACCGCCTCGGAGCTGCTCGACAAGATGCTCTACACGGATCTGATGACGCGCATGCCCGACCATCTGCTCGCGATCTCCGACCGCATGAGCATGGCGCACTCGATCGAAATCCGCCCGCCCTTGATCGACTACAAGGTCACGGAGTTCGCCGCCTCGCTGCCCTGCGACCTCAAGCTCAAAGGGCGCACGCTCAAGTACATCCTCCGCCAAGTCGCCGCCCGCTACATGCCGCGCGAACTCATCGACCGCCCCAAGCAGGGCTTCGGCTTCCCGATCGCCCGCTGGCTGCGCACCGATCTGGCCCCGTTCATGCAGGCCCTCTTCAAGCAGTCGCGCTTCGTCGAGCTGGGCGTCTTCCGCCAAGCGGAGATCGACCGCCTCGTCGCCGAGCACCTCGGCGGCAAGGCGGACCACAACTTCCGACTCTGGATCTTGATCAACCTCGAGATCTGGCACCGGATGTGTTTCGAAGGAAAGTCCGTCGGCGACATGCGCGAATTCATCGATTCGCTGCGGTAGCCGACGAGGAGGATCGTCGTTTTGGATCTGGATTCGATACTGGGGAAAGCCACCGCCATCGCCGCGCTCATGCTCGCCGTGATGATCCACGAAGTCGCGCACGGCTGGGTGGCGCTGCGCTGCGGCGACACGACCGCGCGCGATGCCGGACGGCTCTCGCTCAACCCGATCCGCCACATCGACCTCGTCGGCACGATCATCCTGCCGGTCATTCTCGCGTTGACAGGCTCGGGCGTCGTGTTCGGCTGGGCGAAACCCGTCCCGGTGAACGTCGGCCGCTGCCGCAACCCGCGCCAGGCGTTCTGGATGACGGCGATCGCCGGTCCGCTCTCGAATCTGCTCCAGGCGCTGCTCGGGACAGGGGCGATCGGGCTCATGACGCTGCTCCTCCGCGACGGCGAGCCCTCCTTCGGAAGCGCGGTGCTCCTCAACTTCCTCGTCGCCTACGTCGTCACCAACCTCGTTCTGATGACCTTCAACCTCGTGCCGATTCCGCCCCTCGACGGCTCGAAAGTCGTCGCCATGCTGCTGCCCGCCCGCCTGGCGGTCCCGTACCTCCAGATCGGCAGCGTCGGCTTCATCCTGATCTACCTGCTGCTGAAAACGTCGTGGATCGACCGCCTCTTCGACGGCGTCATCACCGGCTACGCCCGCCTCTTCGGACTCGGCTAGCGGGGGCTTTTGCGGGCGATCGGTTTTCGGAGCGAAGGAACAACGGCATGAACATCGCGGACATCAGGGACGGCGTCAAGTTCGAAGGCGCGGCGCTCGTGCGCAGCGCGGAGATTCGCACCACCAAGGCCGGCAAGCCATATCTGGAGATGACGCTCGCCGACCGTTCCGGCGCCATCCAGGCGAAATGCTGGGACGCGCCCGCCGCCGCGCCCGCGGCCGGCGCCGTCGTCGCCGTGACAGGCCGTGGCGGCGATTACAACGGCCGCATCCAGCTCACCCTCGACAGCCTCGGTCCCGCCCCCGAAGGCATGTCGACGGCGGACTTCGTGCCCTGCGCCCCGCGCGATCCCCAAGCCATGCTCAACGACGTCCTGCTCGCGGCCGCGGCCATCCGCGACGACGCGATCCGCGCGATCGTGGGCGAACGCATCAAGGAGGCGAACGCGGACGGGCGTCTGCTGACCTTCCCCGCCGCGAAGCAGCTCCACCACGCCGAGCGCGGCGGGCTCCTGCACCATCTCACCGACATGCTGCGCCTCGCCAAGGCGCTGCTGGACATCCACCCCTGGCTCGACGGCGACCTGCTCGTCGCCGGCGTCATCTTCCACGATCTCGGCAAGCTCTCGGAGATGCAGACGGACGCTGCGGGGCTGGCTTCGGACTACACGACCGAGGGGCGCCTCGTCGGACACATCGTCCGCGGCGCGATCGACATCGCGCGGGCGGGGGAGCGCATCGGGGCCGACCCCGAGCGCGTCGCCCTGCTCCAGCACCTCGTCTTGTCCCACCACGGCAAGCTGGAATTCGGCAGTCCGGTGCTGCCCCGGATTCCGGAGGCCGAGGCGTTGAGCCTCATCGACATGCTCGACGCGCGCCTCTTCGAAATGCGCGACGCGCTCGCGGGCGTGGAACCGGGCGGATTCTCCGCGAAAGTCTGGTGCCTCGACAACCGCGAACTCTACAGGCCCGCCCGCCGGTAGGCGGCCGGGGCACTCGGCCAGTCTCCGGGGGTGTCGCATTCCTGCGTCCGCAAGTTTCAAGTCTCAAGTTTCAAACGCCCGGTTGTCGGATTTTTCGGCTTGAGTGCGGCCCTGAAAAAGGGCATAATGATCCGTCTTCAGTCGTCCCGTGGAGGACATGGAGATTTTTCACGAAATGAAACCGGGGAGGAATCCTTGAGCGAGACAGCAAAGCAAGCAGCCGACAAGCTGACGGTGACGCCTGAACTGGCGGCGTTCATTCGGGAATGGAAGGACAAGCCGGGCAATCTGATCATGGTGCTCCACCGCGTCCAGCAGACGTACGGCTACGTCCCGCGCGAGATCGCCTTCGAGATCGCGACGGCCCTCGACGTGCCGTTGGCAAAGATCTACGGCGTCGTCACGTTCTACAACTTCTTCAAGACCGAGAAGGTGGGCCGCAACATCATCCAGGTCTGCATGGGCACGGCCTGCTACCTGCGCGGCGGCGAGGACATCCTGCTCGAGTTGGAGAAACAGCTCGGCGTGGGCGTCAACGCGACAACGGAGGATGGTGAATTCACGATCGAGGCGGTGCGCTGCCTCGGCTGCTGCGGCCTCGCGCCGGTGGCGGTCGTCAACGGCGTCGTCCACGGCAAGCTCGTGAAGGCGAAGGTCGAGGAGCTGATCAGCCAGTGCTGCGGCACGAAGGCCTAGTGCGAGGGGGCGCGCGGTGCATGCGACGATCTGCGACTGTCTGGCCGACGCGGTCCAGAACGCGATCGAAGCAGGCGCCACGCGCATCGAGGCGGTGCTCGAGGAGGATGACGAAGCGGTGAGGATCACGGTTCGGGATGATGGCAAGGGCATGGACGGCGCGACGCTCGCGCGCGTCTGGGATCCCTTCTTCACCGAGCCTGGCAAGCACGCTCGCCGCCGCGTCGGCCTGGGGCTGCCGCTGCTTCGTCAAATGGCCGAGGCGACTGGCGGCGAGGTCTCGATCGACTCGAAGCCCGGCGCCGGCACGACGCTGGCCTGCCGGTTCGCCGCGAAGCACCTCGACACGCCGCCGCTGGGCGACGTGCCGGGCACCCTGCTGGCGCTGATGGGCTACGGCGGCAGCTTCGACCTCGTCTTCCGCCGCGTGCGCGGCGGGCGAGCCTACGACGTTCGCCGCGGCGAACTGCAGGAGGCGCTCGGGGATCTCGCCGAATCGGGCAGCCTCGCGCTGGCGCGCGACTATCTGCGGGACTTGGAATCGGATTGTTGAACGATGCGCGGCGGCGCATGGCCGAGACGGCCGACAACCGCCGGTAAAGGAGAAGTCATGGCAAAGCTCACGTTGGAAGGCTTGCGCAAACT
>CAYVJM010000215.1:0-4421 GCA_964451695.1 uncultured Lentisphaerales bacterium
CGATGCCCGTGCAGTAGCCGATCTCGCGGAACATCTCCATGTCGTAGCGCGTGCGTTGCTGGAGCCGCTGAGCCTCCAGGTACTTGCCGTTCGCCTCGAACCAGGCGACGCGCTCGGCGAGTTCGGACTCAATGCCCGCCATGGCCGCCAGCACGCGCTCGTGGGGCATGACGAAGTGCTTCGCGGGGGAGATGATCGTGCGCTCGAGCCGGCGCGTCGTGCGCCCGCTCACGGGGTCGAACTCGCTGATCTCCTCGACAACGTCACCGAAGAGGGCGATGCGCAGGCCGATCGTGTTGTTGTACGAGGGAAAGATGTCGACGGTGTCACCGCGCACGCGGAAGACGCCGGGCTGAGGCTCGAAGTCATTCCGCTGGTACTGGATCTCGACGAGGCGCGCGAGCATGGCGTCGCGATCCACCTCCTGCCCCTTCGCGAGGCTCAGGGTCATGCCCGTGTAGTCCTCCGAGGAACCCAGGCCGTAGATGCAGGAGACGGACGCGACAACGATCACGTCGTCGCGGAGGAGCAGCGAGTTGGTGGCGGAAAGACGGAAGCGTTCGATCTCGTCGTTGATCGCCGAGTCCTTCGCGATGTACGTGTCCGTCTGCGGGATGTACGCCTCGGGCTGGTAGTAGTCGTAGTAGCTGACGAAGTACTCGACGGCGTTGTGGGGAAAAAAGGCCTTGAGTTCGCCGAAGAGCTGCGCGGCGAGGGTCTTGTTGTGCGAGATGACCAGGGTGGGCAGACCGACCTCGCGGATGACGTTGGCCATCGTGAACGTCTTGCCCGAGCCGGTCACGCCCTCGAGCACCTGCGCGCGCATGCCGCTCCGGAAGCCCGCCGCGAGCTGTGCGATCGCCTCGGGCTGGTCGCCGGACGGCCGGTATTCCGAAACCAGTTCGAACGCGCTCATCTCCCCGCCATCGCCGCGTCGCGGCTACGCGCCGACTCGCTGCGCCAAGTGGTCGAGAATGAGACGGCGATGGTTTTCGTCGATGAATCCGCCAGCAGTCTCCATGATGATCGTCCGCACCATGCGGGCATTGCAGACGTTCACGTCGTCGATGCGCCCCTCGTCGCCCGAGAAGCTGTTGTTTGCGAAGCAGATCACAGGCGTGACGACGATGCCTGCGGGTACCGCGTCCTTGAGCAGCGCGGCGAGTTCGCCGGCTTCGCGGCGGACCTGCGCCACGGGTGAGCGGTTGGGTGTGCGACCGCGCACGCGCATCGTGCCGCGCTCGAGTGTCACCGGCCCCTCCCAGTTCTTCGTCTCGATGACGAACAGGGTGTCCGGTCCGACCACGACGTGGTCGAAGTCGCCGCCCGTGCAGCTCCCGTCGAAGCCGCTTCTGGGCACGCCGTGGAAGACGTCCCACCCCGCCGGCAGCATCGCGAGCTCGCGCGCCACAACCTCCTCGCCACGGGCGCCCTTCATGTAGGATTCGAAGCGCTTCGCGGCGGAGGCGAAGGCCGCCCAGGCGGCCACCGCCAGCGCCACGAGCAGCACGGCCGCCACCCCAGGGGAGACCAGCCCGGGGAAGACGTTCGCGACGAGCCAGCCAGCCAGAAACACCACGACAAGAAAGGGCCAGAAGATGGCGAAGAAGCCCATGAAGCGCACCCGTGCGCCGGGGCTGCCGTAGACGGATGCAAAACCATTCACGCCATGCGGCGCGACACGTTGCTCTTTCATGTTCATGTTGTCGTTGTCCCTTTCGAAACTAGATGCCGATCGCCAGCTCGCACGCCGCATCCGAAGCCACGTCGACCTCGAGCAGGCCGTCCGTCCAGGTGAACGGCGTCTCCTTGCCGTCCAGCCGGACGTGCTCGGGCCGGGCCTGCGTCCAGGCGCCGAAGCGCCCGCCGCAGCGGAGCGCCACGCAGACGGCGGTCGTCGAGCCGGGGGCGCGGCGGATGTCCACGACCGCCGCGGAGGCGTTGAAGAGGTCGATCAGTCCGAAGACCGCGATGCCGCCGAAGCGCACCGGCGCCACCGTCGCGACTTCGTACTTGCGCGCGCCGAGCCCGATGCGGAGGCGGTCAGCGCGGTTGAGGACCTGGAAGAGCCGCGCCTCGTGCAACCAGATCGCGTAGCGGGCCGCCTTGCTTCCGGGAACGTCGTCCGGGGCGAGCGAGGCCTGAACGGTCCCCGTGGAAGCCGTATCGAGATCGAAGAGCCCCACCGTCGCGCCGTGGGGGGTTGTGCCGAAGACCTTCAGCGCCGCGTGCTCCGCGAAGGGATCGACCATCAGGCAGTCCGGCGTCGGACGTCCGGGCGCGTCGCAGCGCGCCGGGGTGCCGTCGCGGAAGAGCAGCTTGCGAACGAGCGCCGCGTCGTGCTCGCCGGGCTTGTCGGCGATGTAGACGGGACCGCCCGAGACGGCGCGCGCGGCGGCGTGGTAGGCGCCAAAGCGGTTCGCGCTTTGGAACATGTCCCAGTCGAGCCACGAGAAGTTGCCGAACCACACGCCCGTCATCGCATTGGCGTAGACGTGCCACCCGTGCGAATCGTCGACGCCGGGGAAGAAGTCGTCGGAGCTCCGGGTGAGGTTTGTCGTGCGGGCGTGGTACCAGATCTCCGGCGCTTCGGCCATGCAGGAGATCATCGCGCCGCCAAAGTGCCGCGAGACGGAGCGCTCCAGCCCTTCGCGCATGGCCTTGAAGAGCTTGACCCGTCCGCCGCTGCCCGCCGCGTGAAAACCGAGGGAGGCCTGGTTGTCGACCTTCACGCCGTCGACGCCGTCCGCCGCCAGCGCCGCATGGTAGTCGTTGTAGAAGTCCGCGTACTTCCGGGTCGGCAGATGCGAAACGAAGCCATGCTGCCAGTCGAAGACCGCCTGCGCGTTGCAGAAGCGGCCGAACTGAGGCGTGACCTTGCGGGGCTTGTACTTCGCCATCTTCTCGGGATGGACGCCCTTCCAGTAGCCGCTGACGGCGTGCCAGACGAGGAACGCCTCGACGCCGAATTCGCCCTTGGCCATCGCGACGGTCTCCTGCAGTCCTCCGGGGAACTTCTCGTTGGCGCCGAAGCCGGTCAGCACGCGGCCGTCCGTCGGCAGCGCCTCAGTCTGCTGCCAGCCGTCGTCCAGGACTAACATCTGCGGCGGGATGCCCGCGGCCTTCAGCGATTCGAGTCCGCTGCGGACCTTGTCGTGGCTGACCTCTCCGTAGAAGGCGTTCCACGTGCACCAGCCGAACTTGTCGATGAACGGCGGCAGCTTCTTGCTGCGACGCAACTTGGCGGTGGGCAGACGCGCCGAGACGGCCGCCGCTCCCTTCTCGGCCAGCTCGAACGGGTCGGTGCCGTGCGCGACGTAGGCGCAGAGCCCGCCGGCGACGCGCTGGTCCATGTCACCCGTTTCGGAATAGACCTGGAGGGCGCGATCGCGCCAGCAGAGGAAGTTGCACTCGGCCGCGGAGGGCAGCATCGCCACCATCGTGTAGGCGCCGTCCGCATGTCCGATGAGCAGCCAGCACGTCATCGGCGGCATCGCAGCGAGATCGACCCCTGCGGCGGGACGCATCCAGAACGGCGAGAAAGGGAGAACGTGAGTCGAAGCGAACCGCGTGAAATCGACGGGACGGCCCAGGACCGTGTACGCCCAGAAGGGGCGCACCTGGGGGGAGGCGACGAGGAAAGCGCCGGCGCCGGTGGCGTCGGCCTCCAGGGCGAGTCCGGCTCCCACGTCTTGGAAGAGCGGACGGCCGGAACAAGCGAGGACACCGGAATCGAGAGACCAGTTTGACATATCAGAACACCTAGAACAGATGACCCCGCGTCGACCGCGGGGAAGTCGGGGTTTAGAACAATGCCGTCATTCTACCCTAAACGCCGTCCGCCGTCCAGCCGTGGCGAATCGAAACTGGCACGAAGAATGACCATCGACGCGTTATCGAATCCGGTGATTGACTGCGCAACTCCCCTTCTTGTTCTTCTCGCCCTTCTGTTGAGACCACCCAACAGGAAGGACGAGAAGCGGAACGTCTTACCGCCGATGTCACTCGCGCCAGATTAAGCCGACAGGCTCCGCCCGCCCGTCGGAATCGTCCTTTCAGGCACGACCTTTCGGGATCCATCCCGCCCGTACCTCGGGCGGCCTCGCGGCCTGCTTTCGCCGGTCGCACCTCCCGCCGGACACCCCTGGCGGCGAAGCCTTGCGCGAGGCCTTATTGCTTGTTCTCAGGGTTGCTCTTGCCGACTTTGCTGAGAAATTCCCGGGTGCGTTCGTGCGTCGGGTGGTCGAAGATCGCCGAGGGCGTCCCCTCTTCGACGACGACCCCGCCGTCGAGGAAGAGCACGCGGTCCGCGACGTCGTAGGCGAAGCGCATCTCGTGGGTCACGACGACCATCGTCATGCGTTCGGCCGCGAGCGCCTTCATGACACCCAGCACTTCGCCGACCATCTCGGGATCGAGGG
>CAYVJM010000216.1:0-4386 GCA_964451695.1 uncultured Lentisphaerales bacterium
GAATAAGCTCCGCCGAGGCCGGAGAGGCGCTGGCGGGAGGTGGAGACGAGGAGGGCGGCGGCGGAGCCGGTGTCGGGGAAGGCGTACTGGCGGGATTCGCGCCACCAGGCGGAGGCAAGATTGACGTAGGCCGTGGCGTTGGAGGAGACGATGTCGGGGCCGGCATAGTCGATCTGCCCGTCAAGGTCGATGTCGCGGGCCGTGACGACGGCTTCGCCGAGAACGTCGTAGGAATAGAGGTCCACGGAAAGCACGGAAGGCACAGAACCGATGATCGTGCTTTGGGTGCTGGAAAGAAGCTGGCCGGAGGGGGCGTAGCTGTTCTCGGTGACGAGGATGGCGCCATCATAGCCGGGGCGCTCTTCGCGGATGGTGCGTCCGAGGGGGTCTGTGAGTTGCATTTCCCACGGGAAATTCAACTCAGTGATGAGTGATGAGTGATAAGTGATGAGTTGCGAGGCAATGGCTTCCGGGAGATCGCCTTGGACGGAAAGTGTCCACCGGGAGCCGTCCGCGTTGACGCCATAGGCGTAGGTGGTTTTTCTGACGCCGTTGAACTCGGTCCAGGCGATCTGGCCGTCCTTGTGGCGGACGACGGTGTTGGTCGAAGCGAGGGCGGTGCCGTAGCCGCGGATGGTGGAGGAGAACGGGAGACCGGCTGCGGTGGTGCCGTAGTCGTAGGCCGTTTCGGTGCCGTCTGGCGAACGAGTCCAGACGAGGCGACCCGCTCCATCATAGCGGTTCGTGGTGGTCTGCGAGAGGCCGCCCGCCGTGACGGTGGTGGAGAGAACGCGGTTTTCCGCGTCGTAAATTGTGGTGGCGACGCGCGGTGCGGGCGAGCCCGCGCCTGCCGCTACGCTGACGGTCGCGGAGGCGACGCGGCCGAGGGCGTCGTAGGTGTAGTCGGTGCGGACGCCGTCGGCGCCGATCTCGTAGGCGAGCAGGTCGCCGTTCCAGGACTTCTCCGTGCGGGTGCCGTCCGAACTGCGGGTGGCGACGACGCGGTCGAGCTCGTCGCGGGTGGTGGTCGTCCAGGAGACGCGTTCGTATTCGCCAGGAGCCGAGCAGACGTAGGTTTCGCGTTGGAGTTCGAGCTTGCCGATCTTCGTGGCGACGACCACCTCGCGGGTGGTGCGGCCGGGGACGCCGTTGAAGCCGTTCGTGGCGAGGCCGTCGGGGGCGAGGCCGAAGCTCTCGCAGGTGCCGCGGGTGATCGTGGTGGCGAAGTGCGGGCCGCCGGAGACGATCTCGAAGGCGCCCGGCAGGCCGCTGGAAGCGGAACTTCCGCCGCCGTTGGTGCAATAGCCGTCGATGTAGGCGTAGTGCGTCGCGGCGCCGTCGGGGCGGACGATCAACTCGGGCTGCTTGGAGCAGGGCTTGAAGTCGCTTTCCGGCATGTAGCGGGAGAGGGTGCGCGGGTTGGCCGGATCCGCCCAGGCCGCGACGAGGTTCGTCTCGGCGGGGTCGAGCAGGCGGACTTCCTCGATGCGGCGGTAGCCCATCGTGTCCAGGGCGACGGTGCGCAGCGTCTTCGACACGGGGACGCCGGCGAGGGTCACGGTCTCGACGCGGGGGGTGTTCGGGTCCGTCGTGCCGTCGTCGCGGGGGACGCCGACGGGGATGTCGTTCGTCGTGAGAAACGGCGCGTAGGAGCGGGTCGAGACGCGGCAGTCGTCCTCGGGGCCGCCGTCGAGCCAGCCCGCGCGGGTTTCGGATTCGCGGTTGTCGGACTGGTAGGCGTGGGAGGTCCAGGAGCCGTCCGCATCGATCCGCTTCTTGAGCCAGCCCGTCGACGGGCCCGTTTCGTAGTAGTCGTAGGTCGTCGTCAGGGCTTCGCCGTCGGGGTCCGAGACGATTTGAACGGGGAGGTTCATCCCGCCGATCGCGGCGTAGGTCTTCCGGGTCGTCGAGGCGATCCGCCCGTTGGCGGAGACGCTCCAGGTCTTGACGACATTGCCGCCAACGGCGGACTCCGCCAATTGCGTCGTCCTCAGGCCGCTTCCTTCCGAGAGCGTCCATGACGCGCCCGTCCATGCGTAGTCCCTGACGGAAGTCGCACCGCCGTTCCGGCTTTCGGTGATGCGAAGCGCGTTGCAGGAAGGCGGATTCGGGTTCTCAATATGGTAGACGACAAAGGGCTCGGCTTCGCTCTTGAGGCTGTAGTACAGGTTGGTGGTGACGTCGAGGAGGATGTCGCCGGAGATCGGGACTTGGGACGCGCCGGCGGTCTCGTAGAGATACCAGACGTTCGTGGCGAATTCCGAAGCGAGGCAGTCCGGCGTGTAGAACTTGATGGCGTACGCGGTCTGGCTTTTGGCGGTGGCCATCTGGACGAAGCATTCGGGAGCGAGAATCTGCATCAGGCGATTGGTGAAGGGCTCGTAGACGACATCCAGCAGGCGCAGGCCAACGAGAGAGAGGGCGTCCAGCGTGTAGATCCGCGCATCCGGCTCGTCCGAATCCAGGACGAGACGCCCGGCCAGACGCCCGTCGGACCCCTTGCCTAGATTGGCCTGCCAATGGAGGGAGGAAATCCAACCGCTGCTGTTTCCCGCGCTGCTACCGCCGAACCCGCCTCCCGGCCCGCCGCTTGCGGCGACCCGGGCGTCGTCCCCCGCGTAGACGAACTTGACGTTCGCGGGTTTTGAAAACGGCCGTCCGTGGCTGCAGGTGCCGACGACGGTCACGTTTCCGGAAGTCGGCTGCTGCTCGCCAACGACCTTGGGGAACACCGCGTTCGTACTGGCCGTTCCAGTCCCCACTCCGCCGCAGGTGAGGGGAGCCGTGGCATTGACGGGGATTTTATCGTCGCAGACGTCCACATAGACCTCAGTCGGCGAGACCGCCCCGATGGCGCATCCGCAACTTGCCCCCTGCGCCGGGAGGGAGGCGGCGAACGCGATGACGGCTAAAACTCCGAGAAATGGCAATCGACGTGCGTTCATGGTGGCTACTCCATGGGGGTGTGGACGTGGAGGATCGTGGCGGAGGGGGCGGCGGCGCCTGCGGCGAGGGGGTCGCGGCCGAGGCGGATCTCGTCGGCGTCGGAGAGTCCGTCGCCATCGCTGTCGGCGGCGCGGGGATTGGTTCCGTAGGCGAATTCGTCGGCGTCGGAGAGGCCGTCGCCGTCGCTGTCGGCGGCGCGGGGGTCGGAGCCGAAGGCCTGCTCCTGGAGGTTGTCGAGGCCGTCCCCGTCGGGGTCGGCATAGGTTTCGAGCAGGGCGAGGATTTCGGATTCGGAGAGCGCGGCGGCGTAGACGCGGGCGTCGGCGATGTCGCCCTGCCACGGGCGGGTGCCGGCGGAACCGACGAGGGAGCCGATGGCGAGCGGGGCCTCGTTGACCACGGAGCCGGCGGCGTGGGCGGTCTCCGCGACGGCGATGCCGTCGAGGTAGAGTAAGGAGGCCGTGCCGTCGTAGACGAGGCAGAGGTGGCGCCATTCGTTGGTGGTGGCGTCGGCGGCGTGCTGGAGGCGGTTCGTGGCGTCGCCGAAGGCGCGGACGAAGGCGCCGAAGGCGCCGTCGCCGAGGGAGTAGAGGGCGAAGCCGTCGTCCCAGGCGTTGGGATCCGAGACCTTGGAGAGGATGGGCGCGTAGGGCACGAAGGCGTCCGGGCGCACCCAGGCGGCGACGGTGAAGGCGTTCGAGAGCGAGTGTTCGGCGATGCCTTCCGAGACCACATGGCCGTCGAGGGCGGTGTCGGCGGAATCGAGAATGCCGTCGTAGCGGATGGCGCCGCCAATGGGGGCAGCGGAGATGCGGGCGACATGGTTTGTGGATCGGATTTCGGCGTCGTTGCCGTAGTCGCCGTGGTCGACGACGTCGGGGCCGGAGGTTTCGTCGAAGCGCCACCAGCCGAGGAGGTCCGGGGTTAGGCCGGAGGCGGGGTCGAAGTCGTTGTCGATCTCCCAGCCGTCGAGGAGGCGGTCGCCGTCGGTGTCGTTGGAAACGGGCGACGTGCCGCACTGGCATTCGACGAGGTTGGCGAGGCCGTCGCCGTCGGGGTCGGAAGAGGCGTCGGCGGGGTCGTCGGGGTCGAGGCCGTATTGGATCTCCCAGGCGTCGGGCATGCCGTCGGCGTCGGCGTCGGGGGACTGCGCCCAGACGCGGAGGACGACGAAGGGCGTGGCGGCGAGGATCAGGAGGGCCGCGAGGGCCTTGAGCAAGCGGAAGGAGGTGGAACCGCTGTCGGGGCTGGATGGAGGGGGCTGGGTGGGTGTTTTCATGTGGGATGCCTCGCTTACGTGGGTTTCAACCGTCGATGGGTTGATTGTGCTCGCTAACGCTGCGCTGGAGATTGTAGGAAGACTGAGGAAATGGGTTGCTCATGGGAACAAACTTGGACGGGGCGGAACGGTAGTGAGCAGAATTTGAATAATCGGGGGTT
>CAYVJM010000217.1:0-4367 GCA_964451695.1 uncultured Lentisphaerales bacterium
GTTTGGAGTGAGCCAATCCCTTGTCGCCGTCAAGGGAGGGGTGGCAACCCGGCTCGCCGAGACGGCTTCGCCCCACCTTCGCTTCGCACCGTCTGAAGACTGGAAGCTGGAGGCACAAACTCACGCACTCCCACACTCACGCTCTCACGCACTCCCCTGGCGCCCACGCCGAGGGCACGGGCGAATGCGGCTCGCCGGGACGGCTTCGCCCCACCTTAGCGCCTCTGCACGCAGGGTTTCGACCATGGCGTCGTCGATGAGTTCGTGGCTGCGCATATAGATGCCGCCCTCGACCGTTCCACGCGAGACGGAGCAGGTTGTTCCGCCGATGTTGATGCCCAAGTAGCTCGTCGTGTCGCCGATACGTCTAAACAGGACGTTTCCGTAAAGCCAGTCGCATCGCGTTCCTGCTACCGGTAATCGGGATGGACGGCAGGCCGTCTGCGGTGAATCCATTGGAAAGACGGAGCGTGCCGTGGAGCCCTTCGGGGAGCGCGAGGGAGAGGGAAATACCGGCTTTTGTGCGCTTCCAGGCGATGGAAACGCGTCCGCAAGCGGCGTCGAACCACGCCTCGGCGTGGTCGAGGTCCTCCGGGAAGTTCGGGGCGAAAACGAATTCCTCCGGATCCGTTGCAGAGGGGTTGGGCCGAAGACCCGCCACATCCTGAATCATCCACGAGGCGATGTCCCCGAGGAAGTGGTGGTTGTGGGAGTCGCCGACCGAGGCTTCCGGCGGGAAGTTTTCCCACAGCGTGGTGGAGTCTTCCTTCAGCCAAGCGCCGTAGCAGGATCGGCTTTCGTTCACGATGAGCCGATGGGCGAGGGTGGTTTCGCCCATGTCCGCGAGGGCGTGGTAGATGTAGCGGAGGCCAATCATGCCGCAGCGGTTGATGTCGCCGCTGTCGTGGATGAGTTCCACGAGGCGTCGGCGCGCGGTGGAAAGCTCGCTCTCCTCAAAAAGCCCGTGGCAGAGTGCCAGCGCCTGGGAGGTCTGGCATGCGCCGGCGGCCGTGCAGGTCTTCTTGTCGATGCCGTGTTTGCGGAGGGCGCGGCGGAAGTCGCGGGCCATTCCGCTTGCGAAGGCCGCTTCGTGGGGCAGCCCCGCCTGGCGGAAGAGAAATGCGGCTTTCTTGGCGTAGTCGAAGATCATCGTCGAATCCACGAAATCCAGCGGTGCGAACGGTCTTCCGCCGTTTTCGTTCTGGAAGGGGTCGACCCAGTCGCCAAGCCCATAGGCCACAAGGCCGCGCTTGTCGCGCTTCGTGAGCGCGTAGGAGAGGTAGCGGAGCATCGTCGCGGCGTTTTCGCGGACGACGCCGACGTCGCCGCCGAAGCGCAGAAGCTGGTAGGGGATTTCGACGGAGACATTGTCCCAGATGGGGCCGCAGCCCCATTTGTAGCCCCATCCGCCGGTCGGGACGATGCCCGGAAGGGCACCGCTGTCGTTCTGTGCCTTGCGGATGTTGGCAAGCCACTCCCTGAGGCTGGCATCCGCCGTGAGGTTGAGGAGCATGTGTTCGGCGGAAATGCTGGCGTCGCCGGTCCAGCCGTTTTGTTCGCGGTGCGGACAGTCGGTCGGGAAGTAGTGGAAGTTGGAGAGGTCGGCGCGCCGCGTCATCGCGAAGAGACGGTTGAGCCGCTCGTCCGAACACACGAAGCCCGCGCGGGCCTTGAGGTTCGAGTTGAGCACGACGAAGGTCAGCGCCTCCGGCGTGGCTTGGTCGGGACGCAGCCCCTCGACATAGGCGTAGCGGAAGCCGTCATACTTGAAGCGCGGGGTGAACACTTCCTCGCCGCCTTTGCAGATGAAGACATCGGTCTGCGCGTGGTCGAGGTAGCGCTGGAGCCATTCGGCGCGGTCGAAAATAGTGGTCTCCACGGAGAATTTCCCGTTTTGGAGCCATTCGCCGTGGCGGATGGTGATCGTCTGACCGGGCGTGCCGTTGATGCGCAGTTCGGTCACGCCGGCGTTGTTTTCGCCGAAGTCATAGACATAGACGTCCTTCCGCGTGCATCCTTTTCGGGGCGGAGCCGTCACGGACTTGCTCTGATAGGCAAAGGGGAGTTCGGCGAAGGAATCGATGTGGACGGGCGAAAGGCGCGCGGAAACCACGATGGGATCCGCGGAACAGAGCTTGGCATCGCCGCGCGGCGCCTCGGCGCGCCGAGCGGGCGCCCACGCGGAGTCGTCGAAACCCGGAAGATCCCAGCCGGGGATTTCCAGGCGCGCATCATATCGGCAGCCCATGCGCGAGTCGTTGAAAACGACGGGGGAATCGTGCGTGCGGAAGGATTCGTCGGCCTCGAAGTGCAGCGGCGCGCCCTCCTTGCCGGTCTCGGCGTCGAACGACAGGGCGAGAATGACGGGCCCGCGGCTCTTCGCCTGATCGAAGTCCCAGACGAAACCGCCGAAGGCGTTTCTGAATCCGTTGCCGAGCAGCACGCCGATGACGTTTTCTCCCTGCCGGAGTTCCGCCGCCACGTCGTAGGCGTCGTAGTAGCAGAGGTCGTCCGGGTTGCTGATGTAGGGCGCGAGCGGGCCCTTGGTGATGTTCTTCCCATTCACATGGAACTCGTAGAACCCAAGGCCGCAAATCGTGATGGTCGCGGTCTTGGGAACGGAGTCGATTTGGAGGGACTTGCGAAAATACGGCGCCGGGACGGGATGGCCGAAGTCGCACACCTCGTCGTTGGCCTTGATGAAGCGGGTGGAGAGCATGTTGAGTGTCAAGATGGGTTGAGGTTTTGCAGGGTTGACTATTTCGAATTATACTGCAACGGTTCTGAAGTGTGAAGATCAGAAGATCATGGCGTCTAGTTTCCAGTTGACTTTCGCGGGGGGTTGCTGTCACAATCCGATGCATCGGCTTGAACGGGGCGGTTGCTCCGGGCGGGCGCGAGTGCCATTGATCAACTGGAGCGGACATGACGGACAAGGACAAGACGATTCTCGACTACCATCGTGGCGGCAAGATCTCGCTGGGGATGCCCCGGCGGCTCGACACCGTGGAAGACCTCTGCCTCGCCTACACGCCGGGGGTGGCCGTGGCCGTGAAGGCCATCGCGGCGGAGCCGCCGACCGCGTTCGACTACACGGCCAAGGGCGGTCTCGTCGCCGTCGTCTCCGACGGCACCGCCATTCTGGGCCTCGGCGACCTCGGGCCCGCGGCGTCCATCCCCGTCATGGAGGGCAAGGCCGTTCTCTTCAAGTCGTTCGCCAACGTCAACGCCTGGCCCGTCGTCCTCGACCACTGCCGCGAAGGCGGCGCCTCGACCGGACCCACCGACCCCCAGCGCGTGATCGACGCCGTGATGGCGATCGCCCCCATGTACGGCGGCATCAACCTGGAGGACATCGCGGCCCCCGCGTGCTTCGAAATCGAAGACCGCCTCGCCGACATGCTCGACATCCCCGTCTTCCACGACGACCAGTGGGGCACGGCCGTCATCGTGCTCGCCGCGACCACGAACTACGCCCGGCTCTGCGGCAAGCCGATGGAGACCCTCAAGGTCGTCATCAACGGCGCCGGCGCGGCGGGCACGCGCATCCGCGAGATGCTCATGGTCGGCGGCGTCAAGCACGTCGTCATGTGTGACAGCAAGGGCGTCATCTACAAGGGCCGCCCGATCAACAAGGCGCGCCACGACGCGGTGGCCGCGGACACGCCGCTGCGCACCCTCGACCAGGTGATGGCGGGGGCGGACGTGCTCATCGGCGTCTCGAAGGGCGACTGCGTGAAGCCCGAGTGGGTCTCGGCGATGGCCGACCACCCCGCCATCTTCGCGCTGGCGAACCCCGATCCCGAGATCCGGCCCGAGGCTGTTGCCGCGGCGATGGGCGGACGCCCCTACATCATGGCCACGGGGCGCTCGGACTACCCGAACCAGATCAACAACGTCCTCTGCTTCCCGTTCCTCTTCCGCGGCGCCCTCGACGTGCGCGCCACGAAGATCACCCAGCACATGAAGATCGCCGCCTCCAACGCCCTTGCCCAGGCCGCCCGCCGCCCCGCCAGCGCCGCCACCCGCGCGCTCTACCCCGGCGAAAGCCTCGCGTTCGGTCCCGACTACATCATCCCCAAGCCGTTCGACGGCGACCTCTATGTCGACGTCGCCTCCGCCGTCGCGCAGGCCGCCGTCGAGGACGGCGTGGCCCGCCTCGAGGGCTTCGACCTCGCCGCCTACCGCGCCAGGCTCGCCGCCGAGAAGCCCCGCGCCTGAGAGGGGAAATGCAGACGGCTGCGGGGCGTGAAGCGGGAATGAACGATACCGAAAAACGAGGAGCGACATGGACGCCGTGATTTCGCATGTTCTTGCCGAATGCGTTCGGGCCGTTGAAGCCGTGGTCAAGATATCCCGCGTCTCCA
>CAYVJM010000218.1:0-4362 GCA_964451695.1 uncultured Lentisphaerales bacterium
ATTCGGACACCTTCACCCTGACGGTCAATTCCGTCCCCGACGTCTCGGCGCTGACGACCACGCCCATGGTCAACTTCACGGACCAGGCCGGCGTCACCAACGCCTTCTCCGACGCCGTTGTGACCGATGCCGACCACAACGTCCCGACGACGAGCTACAACGAGATGCTTACATTGACCGCCACGCTCTCCAACGAACTGCTCGCGACGTTCTCGAACGACTCGACCAGCTACACGGCTTCCGGAACGCCGGCGCAAATCCAGACCGCCTTGCGCGCACTGGGGGTCAAGCCGATTCCCCGCGCGCTCGAACCCGGATCCGTCGGCACCGTCATGGCCACCATCAGCGTCCAGGGCAACGTCGACGCCCTCGTCACGAACAACATCGTCGAGCTGCGGATCGAAATGCTCAACAATGCGCCCTTCCTCTCGATGAGCATGTCGACGGACACGATCACCGAGGGGCAGACCGTCAGGCCGTTCGTCCTCGACGCCATCACGGACATGGACTACGGCGACGACGAATTCACGCTCGCCGCCTCGCTCGTGAATCCCGAGCAAGCCTATCTGGGCGCGCTCAGCAACACCAATCTGCTCAGCGGGACTTTCATCAACCTGCGGCCGCTGATCGCCGGCCTCGAATTCGCGTCCAACCCGAACGTCATGACGACCGCGACTGAACAGGTCGCCTTCCGCTTCGAACTGGCCGATCGGCACGGCGGCGTGGACGTCGTCACGAACTGGCTCACGATCGTCCAGGCCCAGACGCCGCCGACCATTTTGGGAATTCCGGTCGTCACGCTGGATAAGAAAGACGCCGACGCCGCTTTCATCCTCCTCCCCACGGTTTTCGTCTCCGATCCCGACATGGGCGGTCTGCAGCAGCTCCGCGCCACGCTAGCGCTCTCGGATCCTGGACTCGGCGTGCTGTCCCAAACCACGTTCCCGCTGCAATCGGACGACGATCTGGTCGCCGCCCTGCGCACGGTGACGTTCACGCCCGTGCGCGGCGCCGTTCCGCCGGAAGCCTCAGCGACGACCGTCGTCATCCTCACGGTCGTTGACGCCGCCGGCGTTTCGACGCAGAACAACAACCTCTCCATCCGCATCACCGGCGTCAACAACGCGCCCCAGATCCTCAACGTCCCGCCCCTTTCGGAACAACCTCTCCTCATTCCGCCGATTCCGCCGATCCGGCCGTTCGCCAACCTCGGTCTCTCCAGCGACGACACGAACTCCGTGCTCTTCACGATCGCCCTCGACAACCCCGCCAAGGGCGCGCTGGAAAATCTTGGCGGCTTCTCCGCCGATGGTGGCGGAGTCTACACGATGGCGGGCTCCACGAACGCGATACTCGGCTCGCTGACGAACCTCGCCTACGTTCTGGATTCGGGCTACCTGTTCCCGGTGGACGACCCCGGGGGCACGACGTTCACGCTCAGCGCGCGCGATGGCGACCTGCTCACATCCACGCTCACTCTCGCCATCCAGGTCCAGTTGACTCCGCGCAACCATCTGGTGACGCGCGTGCTCAACGACGGCCAGCCTGGATCTCTCGCCTACGCGCTTGCCAAAGCCGGCAACAATGACGCCATCACCTTCGCGTTGCCTGAGTACCCCGCCACGATCCGCATGTCGGGCGGAGACACGACCGCGCTCCGCCGCAATCTCGTCATCAAAGGCCCCGGGGCGGACCTCCTGACGATCAGCGGAGACTCCAACGGCGACGACGTTCCCGACAGGCAGATCTTCTGTGTCTACGCGCGAGTCACAATCGAAGGCGTCGCCCTCTCCCGCGGCACGGCCACCTTCGGCGGCGCGATCTCCGTGCAACCTACCGGCGAGCTCATTCTCCGTCACTGCGCGATCACCGACTGCATCGCTGCGGAATGCGGCGGCGCGATCGACGTGGACGGCGGCAAGCTCACGATCGAAAACAGCTTCATCGGCTTCAACGCGCTCTCGCCCGAAACCGGGTTGGGCGGCGGCGCCGGCGTCTCCATCTACTCGGACTACGACGCGCGGATCGTCAACACCACCTTCCACGGCAACATCCAGGCCAACGAAGGCGGCGTCGGCGGTGGCGCCTTCCTCTTCCAGACCCAGACCTCGAGCCCTGTCCAGAAATCCGCCTTCATCGAGCACTGCACATTCGCGGGGAACGTCGACGTCGCGGGTGTCGCCAGCGCAGTCCTCTGCATGAACAACAACGCCATCGTCTGCCCGGCCAACTCGATCTTCGCCGATTTCTCAGGGCGCAATCTCAATGTCTATGGCGGCGGCAATTTCATCTCCCTCGGCGGCAACCTCTGCGACGACAGCACGAAAGTCGTCCGCACTCCCGGCGACGGCGCCTCCCCCTACCTCCTCGACCATCTGCACGACACCACGGAGACCGATCCGCTCCTCGCCCCGCTCGTCACGACCGGCGCGGCCACCCCGCACCATCCGCTCCTGCCCCTCAGCCCCGCCATCGGCGGTGCCTTCCAGTCCACTGCCACCCTCGACCAGCGCGGTGCGCTGCGCGACGCCGAGCCCGACGCCGGTGCCGTCGAATTCGATGCGCTGCGCCGTCTCGCCATCAACGAGATCCAGTGCGCCGACGGTGCGCTCCATTTCATCGAAATCGTCGCGCCTCGCGACGGCGCTCCGATCGACCTCGCACCCTACGCGCTGTTCGTCGACGGGGTCAAGGTCCACGCCATCGCCGAGGGCCGCATCGTCGGCACGAACGCCCTCTTCGCCGCCGGCGAAACGGCCGCGTCCGCAGGCACGCTCATCCTGCCCGGCTACGGGATGGTCGTTGCCTTCACCAACGCCCCGCTCGCCATGACCAGCGCCATCAATCCCACGCCCGTCTACGGCGCATCGGAGACGAATGCCTCGATCAAGTCCCTCAAGCCGCGCGGCTCGGCCTTCATCGCCCTCGACGCTTTGGCTTCGCCCGTCGCCCGTCAGTCCTGGGTTGGCAATTACCTCGACCCCGCCACCGGCACCAACGACCTCGACACCGCCGGTCACTCGCTTGCTCTGGCTCCGCAGATGCGCGGCTTCGCCCTCCTCCCGCACGGCGCGATCCTTCCCGGTCCGTTCGAAGGCGCAGATCCTGTCTTTGCGCTCGCGGGTCTCGCCCAGTCGCCCGGAGCAGACATTCTCGGAACCCCGTTCGGGCAGCCCAACGCAGAACCTTTCGCCCGCGAAGACCTCTTCACCGTCACCGAAGACGCCCCAGCCATTCTCGACGTCCTCGCCAACGACTTCGACGGCGACGGCAACGACCGGCTCGTCATCGTGGACATCAGCGCGGTTTCCGAAGCCGGCGGCGACATCGCCGCCACCAACTCCGCGCAGGGCGCCGCGATCCGCGTCGATCCCGCCGCCACTCCGCTTCGCGGCAGCCAGATCGCCTACGATCCGCGCGACGCCGCGACTCTGCAGCAGCTTCCCGTCGGCGTCGAGCTCATCGACAGCTTCCACTACGAGCTCATCGACATCGGCCGAGGCCCCATCGAAGCCTACGCGGACACCGGCTCGAACACGCTTGTGACCGCGACCCACCATCGCCTCGCCACCGGCGACGCGATCGTCATCTCCGGCGCCTCCGTCTCCGACTACAACGGCACGTTCGTCGTCACAACCGTCGACGACGACACCTTCACGATCCCCGTCGCCTTCACCGGAGCCTCAAGCCCTCTCGGCATCTGGGAGACCGTCGAGCCCCGCCTGCCCACGCAGCGCGACGAAGCCCGCGTGAACGTTCGCGTCATCGGGCGCAACGATCCGCCCGTCGCCACGGCCGACGTGATCACCAATGTCACCGAGGAGACGACGATCCGCGTCATGATCCGGCCGGAAATGGCCGGGCTGCCGCTCGTGTTTCCGGACGAACCGTCGTCCAACGCCGTCCTCTCCGCACAGAACCTCCTCGCCAACGACGACGACATCGATTCCGACGACACCTGGAGCAGCCTGGACATCGTCGGCATCCTCGGCGCCGTCCACCCCATCTCCGGCTTCACGGGAACCGAAGGCGCCGCGCCAGTCACGGTGCATGCCCCCGCTCACGGGCTTGCCTCCGGCACGGAAATTCTCATCGCCAACTACGGCGGTCATCCATCCTACACCGGCTATCACGTCATTACCGTGGTGGACGACGACACCTTCACGATCCCCGTGAGCTACGTCGACGACCATGCGCAGAAGGGCATGTGGGCGATTCTGAACGACGCCAACCGCCTTCAGATCACGACCGCCGCAGGCGCGCCGGTCGCCCTGACCCTTCGCGACGATCCGAGCGAAAACCATCTTGTCTATCGCGCCGGCGACTCCGACTTCCTCGACGGCCTCGCGGAAGGCGAACGCT
>CAYVJM010000219.1:0-4352 GCA_964451695.1 uncultured Lentisphaerales bacterium
CCCTGCCGGACGCGCGCGACGGCCTCAAGCCCGTCCATCGCCGCTGCCTCTACGCGATGAGCGAACTGGGCAACACGCACGACAAGCCGCACAAGAAATCCGCCCGCGTGGTCGGCGACGTGATGGGTAAATACCATCCGCACGGCGACGCCTCGATCTACGACACGATCGTGCGCATGGCCCAGCCCTTCTCCATGCGCTACCAGCTCGTGGACGGACACGGCAACTTCGGCTCGATCGACGGCGACGGCGCCGCGGCGATGCGATACACCGAAGTGCGCATGCACCGCATGGCGGAGGACCTGCTCGAGGATCTCGAGAAGGAGACCGTCGACATGGGGCCCAACTACGACGAGACGCTCCAGCAGCCGCTCGTCCTGCCCTCCAAGGTCCCCAACCTCCTGCTCAACGGCTCCACCGGCATCGCGGTCGGCATGGCCACCAACATCCCGCCGCACAACCTCGGCGAGCTCTGCGACGCGATCATGCACCTCGTCGACCAGCCGCAGTGCACGATCGACGACCTGATGAAGTTCGTCAAGGGGCCCGACTTCCCCACCGGCGGCATCATCTGCGGCATCAGCCCCATCCTCTCGATGTACCGGACCGGTCGCGGCGCCATGCGCGTGCGCGGCCGCGCCGAGATCGTCGAGAACGGCAACGACGCGCGCATCATCATCACCGAAATCCCCTACGTGGTGAACAAGGCGGTCATGATCGAGCACATGGCCGACCTCGTCAAGGAGAAGGTGATCGAGGGCATCCGCGACATCCGCGACGAGTCCAAGGCGGACATCCGCATCGTCATCGAGCTCAAGCGCGACGCGGTGCCCCAGGTCGTCCTCAACCTGCTCTACAAGCACACCCAGCTCCAGACCACCTTCGGCGCGACGATGCTCGCGCTCGACCACGGCCGGCCCAAGGTGATGAACCTCAAGCAGCTCCTGCGCTGCTTCGTCGACCACCGCATCGAGGTCATCACCCGCCGCACGAAGTTCGACCTGCGCAAGGCCCAGGAGCGCTGCCACATCCTCGAGGGCTTCCGGATCGCCATCGACAACATGGACGAAATCGTGCGCATCATCCGCTCGTCGCGCGACGACGCGGAGGCGCGCACCCGCATGAACGAACGCTTCGGACTCTCCGAGATCCAGTGCAACGCCATCCTCGACATGCGCCTGCGCCAGCTCACCGGGCTCGCCCGCGACAAGGTCGAGGCCGAGTACAACGCCATCCTCCTGCGCATCGCCGACCTCCAGGACATCCTCGCCAATCCCGAGCGCATTCTCCTCATCATCAAGGAGGACTGCGCCGGCCTCAAGGCCAAGTACGGCGACGCCCGCCGCACTGAGATCGCCTTCGCCGACGGCGAGGTCGACATGGAGGACATCATCGCCAACGAGCCCTGCGTCATCACCCTCAGCAACCGCGGCTACGTCAAACGCGTCCCGCTGGGCGATTTCGAGGAGCAGGGCCGCGGCGGCCGCGGCCGCAAGGGCGCCAAGCTCAAGGACGGCGACTTCGTCCTGCGCGTCTTCAACACGATGACCCACGACCGCCTCCTTTTCTTCACCTCCCATGGCCGCCTCTTCACCGAGAAGGCCTACCAGATCCCCGAGGCCGACCGCACCTCCTTCGGCAAGCCTCTCGTCAATGTGCTCATGCTCCGCGCCGAAGTTGGCGATGGCCGCGTCGCCGACGACGGCGCGACGATCGCGCCCCGCGCCGCCGAACGCGTCCTCGACATCATCGCCATCGACGACTTCGCCGAGGACCGGTACGTCTTCTTCGCCACCGCCAAGGGCGTCGTCAAGAAGACGCGCCTCAGCGAATTCCGCAATGTCCACAAGGCCGGCATCAACGCCATCCGCATCGAGGACGACGACGAACTCATCGGCGTCACCCTCGTCGGCGACGGCGACGAGATGCTCCTCGTCGCGGCCAGCGGCCAGTCCGTGCGCTTCAAGACCTCCGACGTGCGCCCGATGGGCCGCATTGCCCGCGGCGTGCGTGGCATCCGCCTCGCCGGCGTCAAGCCCGTCCTCGAAGACGCGGCGGAGGAGGGCGTCGACGTCGAGACGTCCGAGGAGTCCGCCGGCGAGGTCGAGTCTCCGTCCGACGGCGTCGACTCGCTCCGCGCCCTTGTGAAGGTCGAGAACGATCCCGCCGCGAGCGTGCTGCTGATCGTCGAGAACGGCTTCGGCAAGTGCACCGACTTCGCCGCATACCCGACGCATCGGCGCGGCGGCAAGGGCGTGAAGTCCATCGACACCGGCGCGCGCAACGGCCAGGTCGTCTTCGCCGGCGCCGTCCACCGCGCCGTGGAAGCGACGGAAACCGAGCCCGCCGGCCGCGGCGACTCGATCATGGTCGTCACCGAACAAGGCCTCATCATCCGCACCGCCGTCGACGCCATTCCGCAGACGGGACGCATCGCCAAGGGCGTGCGCGTCGTCCGCCTCGGCGAAGGCGACAAGGTCGTCTCCGCCACCGCCGTCACCAACGGCGACGAAGCGGATAACGCCGAAACACCCGATCCCGCTCCGGAGTCCGCTTCAGACGCGCCCGAGGCGGCTGCCGCCCCGAGCGCGTCGGAGTCCTCCGAGGCGAATGGCTGACGATCCATGAGCACGTTCATCGTCACGGGAGGCGCCGGCCTCATCGGCTCGAACATCGTGCGCGAACTCAACGCGCGCGGCGAGACCGACATCCTGATCGTCGACCACCTCAACCATCCGGGCAAGAAGACCAACCTCGACAAGCTCGAATACGCCTCGTACCAGGATCGCGCGGCGTTTCGCGCCGCCCTGCGCGCAGGCGACATCGCGGCACCGTCCGGACTCTTCCACCTCGGCGCCTGCAGCTCGACGATGGAGACCAACCAGGCCTACCTCGACGACAACAACACGGGCTTCACCCGCGAACTCTGCCAGTGGTGCCTCGGCAACGGGGCGCGCTTCGTCTACGCCTCCAGCGCCGCGACTTACGGCGACGGCGCCCTCGGCTACTCGGACGACGACGCGGTCACCCCCAAGCTCCAACCGCTCAACCTCTACGGCTGGTCGAAGCAGAAGTTCGACCTCTGGGCGCTCCAGGAAGGCGTGCTCGACAAGATCGCCGGACTCAAGTACTTCAACGTCTTCGGCCCCGGCGAAGACCACAAGGGCGACATGCGCTCTGTCGTCAACAAATCCTACGCAGTCATCCGCGACACCGGCCGCATCGCGCTCTTCAAGTCCCACCGCCCCGACTACGCGGACGGCGAACAGGATCGCGACTTCGTCTACGTCAAGGACGCCGCGAAGGTGACGGTCTGGCTCTACGATCATCCCGAGGCGAACGGCATCTTCAACTGCGGCACCGGCCGGGCGCGCACCTGGGTCGACCTCGCCCGGTCGCTCTTCGCCGCGATGGGGCGCGAGCCGCAGATCGACTTCATCGACATGCCGCTCGCCCTGCGCGACAAGTACCAGTACCACACTGAGGCGGATATGCGCAAGCTGCGCGCCGCGGGTTGCGACGTCCCGTTCCGGCCGCTCGAGGAAGCCGTGGCGGACTACGTGCGCTCCCACTTCGAGACCGCCCAGGCGGGCCAGGCGTAGCGCACGGCTCTTGCCGCTGGAGGATGTTGCGATGCCGCACGACTCGACCTCCTGCTACGACGCCCACGTCCACTTGCAGGCCTTTCCAGAGGCCATGCTTCCGGACGTTCTCGCCCGCGCCCGCGCCGCAGGTGTTGATCGGTTTGGTTGCTGCGGGACCTCTCCGGCGGACTGGGATCGCGTGATCGCGCTCTCGCTCGCCGAGCCCGGCGTCGAGCCGTCCTGCGGCCTCCATCCGTGGCACAGTCTCGACCCCGCCCTCCCTAAGGACTGGCTGGAGAGCCTGGAGGCGAAGCTCGCGGCGCATTCTGGACTCGGCGTCGGCGAGATCGGGCTCGATGCTCTGAAGCCCGACCCCAAAGCGCAGATGCGGGCGTTTACTGAACAGATCGAGCTGGCCGCGCGCGTCGGCCGGGGCATTGTCCTCCATGCCGTACGCGCCCATGCCGAAATCCTCGCCGCGCTGCGTCCATGCGCGCGGGCGCTACCGCGCATCGTTCTTCACGGGGCTTCGTGCTCGCCCGAGATTTGGCGGGAATACGAACGGCTGGGCGCCTGCGCCAGCATCGGCCCTGCCGTGCTGAATCCCCGCGCGACGCGCGTCCGCGAACTGATCCGCATCGTTCCGGAAGACCGGCTGCTTTTCGAGACGGACTCGCCGGACATGGCGGTCAACGGCTGCGCCGTGGCCGATTTTGGCGGACGCAACGCACCTGAAAACCTTCCGCGAATCGTCGCGGAGGTCGAGCG
>CAYVJM010000220.1:0-4333 GCA_964451695.1 uncultured Lentisphaerales bacterium
TCGTCACGCGCACGAACCCCTCGAAGGCGAGGTTCTTCTCCGCGGCGTCGCTGACAAGCGCGTAGTCCGCGCTCCAGGTGATGCCGCTCGTGAAGTAGGTGATCTCCACCTTCGCGTCGCCGTCGAACTCGCTCATCACATTCCACGAGAGCTGCTGCGGCTTGTCGTGGGGGAACGTCGTGTCGAGCAGGGCGAGCTTGTCGGCCGACGTCAGGAAGCGCAGCTCGACCGACGACGGATCGATGAGCGTGTTCGCCCAGGAGAACTGGAGCCCGTTGAGCCCCTTCTTGAATGTGAGCGTGCGCATCTCGCGCACGAGCGTCAGGTCCTCGCTGTTGTAGATCGTAAGCTGGACGGTGTCACGCCGCGGAACGGTGGCAAGGTCCACGTTGCGGGCGGTGGCGACGGGCACCGCGAGGGCGAGGCCCAGCGCGATGGCACAGGCGGTCAGTAAAGGCTTCATGGCTGTCATCTCCCCGAAAACATCCGACGTTCCAGTCTCAAGTTTCCAGTTTCAAGTTTCCAGTTTCCCGCCTCACCACTCGTTGCGGAACTTGACGTGCAGCTTGCGCACGAGCTTCTCCGCCTTGCCGTCCTTGGCGCGGGCGGGAAGCGGGACGTGGAAGAGTACGTCGTCGACGGTGGTCTTCTCCTTGTCCGGCCCGCCTTCGAGACTCGTCTCGGGCAGGATCTCCCACTGGGCGTCGCGCCCGCGTTCGGCGTAGCCGGGGATTTCGCGGCGGACAAACGGCAGGTTCTCCTGGACGTCGAGCGTGACGGGCTGGTCCTTGAAGTTCTCGATCTCGTACTTGACGACCACGACGTAGTCGTAGAGATTGCCGGCGATCCGCTGGCGATCGACCTTGTCGATCGTGCGGACGACGACGACGTCCTGCGCGACGCCGAGATAGAGCTTCATCTCGTCGTCGAGCGGCGTGAACTTGCCCCAGTCCTCGCCGAGGAAGGTCGTGGACATCGCGAGGTCCTTCGGATCTTTCGGCTCGATGAAGAGGCGCACCTTGCCGTACGGCAGAGGACCTGCGCCGAGGCCGCCGGCTTTGTCGTTCTTGAGCACGTAGTGCATGGGAACGCGCAACTTGTTCTTCGGCCGGTCGAGGTAGTCGAACTGCGCCGGATCGCAGGTGTACGTCTTCCGCACCGGCACGCCGGGGAACTTCGCCACAAGCATCTCCTTCGTCTCGTTGATCCCGACCGGGCGCGTGAAGTTCCTCCCCCACCCCGCCCAGAGGTTTGCGCCCTTGTCGGCGTCGAAGTTCGAGAGAAACTCCTCGTTGGCGGCGTTCTGCAGCCGCATGTAGTGGCTGAGCGTCAGCGTCTTCTCGTCGTTCGCGGCCACGGCGCGGTAGTTGAAGCTCTTCGAGAGGTTGCCGAGAATGTAGCTGATGCGCACCCGGGCGGCGCCGCTCCGGCTCGCCGCGACCTGCCAGACGAGGGACTGCTCGTTGGGCGGATAGCTCACCGAAAGCACTTTGACGACCATGCCCGCGTTGGCGTCGCCTTCGGCGGGTCCGATCACGCGGAAGACGATCGTCTCGGGGTCGATGGCCGTGTTGGCCCAGGAGAAGTCCACCTGGTTCGGCTCGCCTTCGCCGACGGTCTGGACGAGGGGCACCACGCGCTCCTCCTCGACAAGGGTGGCGTCGGGGTGGTCGAGCTGGATTTCGACCCGCTCGCGGAGCGGCATCGTGATGAGCTTGATGCGGGCTCCGGCAACGCCGGGGCCGAGCAGGACGACCGCGCCGAGCAGCAACGCGGCGGTCTTCGTGACGGTTCGTTTCATCGTGGCATCCCTCCTTACGACGATCAGCGGATCCATTCCGCAGCCGACAGAATCGCGAAGCGGATCATCCGCTTCATGAGTGGGGTAGAGTAGTACCCCCCCCTGCGATTGTCAACCGCCTTGTTTCCGCCGATTTCGTTCCTTTCAACCCTAGATACGCGCCCGATGCCTCCGCGTTACTTCTTCACGACTGCCTCGGCACGACGCGCACCGGCATGTCGCGATCGCGGAGCTTGAACGAGGCTGGCAATATGCTATAATCGCAAGCGCATTTGAAGCCCATCCGCCAAACCTCGGAAATCCAGCCATGTCCATGAAAATCCTCCGCGGCGGCAACGCCTTCCCCGCTTTCCGCGTTCGCCAGCTCGAAGAAGCCTGTTCCGCCGCCCTGGAGCGCCCCGCGACCCTCTCGGCCACCTTCGTCTACCTCCTCGATCTCGCCGCCACGCTCTCGCCCGAAGACGCGCGCCGCGCCTGCGAACTCCTCGGCGCCGTCGACGCCCCCTCCTCCGGCGGTTCCGCGCCAGTCTACGTCTCCCCGCGCAAGGGCACCATTTCCCCGTGGTCCTCGAAGGCCACTGACATCTTCCGCAACTGCGGCCTCGCCGCCGTCCGCCGCGTCGAGCGCGCCGTCGAAATCCACCTCGCCACCGGTGGCGAGCCGCTCTCCCCCACCGAAGCCGCGCCCGCCTTTGGCGGGCTCCACGACCGGATGACGGAAGGCGTCTACACAGACCTCTCCGACCTCTTCGCCATGGGCGATCCGACGCGCGGCCGCACGTTCGACGTCCTCGGCGAAGGCGCCGCCGCGATCGAACGCGCCAACCGCGAGATGGGGCTCGCCCTCTCCGCCGACGAAATCGCCTACCTCGCCGATGCCTACCGGCGCGAGGGCAAGAACCCCACGGACACCGAGCTCGTCATGTTCGGGCAGGTCAACTCCGAGCACTGCCGCCACAAGATCTTCAATGCCGAGTGGATCGTCGACGGCCAGCGCCAGGACGCCTCCCTCTTCAAGATGATCAAGAACACGCACGCCAAGCACCCCCAGGGCACGCTCGTCGCGTATTCGGACAACTCCGGCATCATGGAGGGCTTCCCCGCCTCCCTCTTCCTCTGCGACCCCGCCTCCCGCCAGTACGCCTTCCACCAGGACCAGGTCGACATCCTGATGAAGGTGGAGACCCACAACCACCCCACCGCCATCTCCCCCTTCCCCGGCGCCGCCACCGGCGTCGGCGGCGAAATCCGCGACGAAGCCTCCACCGGCACCGGCTCCAAGACGAAGGCCGGCATCGCCGGCTTCATGACCTCGCACCTGCGCATCCCCGGCTACCGCCTCCCCTGGGAGCGGGACGCCTCCGCCTCGCCCCGCCTCGCCTCGCCGCTTCAGATCATGACCGACGGCCCGATCGGCGGCGCGGCCTTCGGCAACGAGTTCGGCCGTCCCCAGCTCTGCGGCTTCTTCCGCACGTTCGAAGCCGAGGCGGATGGCGTCGCCTACGGCTACGACAAACCCATCATGCTCGCCGGCGGCATGGGCGCCATCCGCCGCGGGCTCGTCCACAAGAAGCCAATCCCCGCCGGTTCGCTCATCGTCCAGCTCGGCGGCCCCGCCATGCGCATCGGCCTCGGCGGCGGCGCGGCCTCCTCCCTCGCCTCCGGCAGCAACGACGAGGACCTCGACTTCAACTCCGTCCAACGCGGCAACGCCGAAATGCAACGGCGCTGCCAGGAAGTCATCGACGCCTGCGTCGCGATGGGCGAGCGAAACCCGATCCTCGCCATCCACGACATCGGCGCCGGCGGCCTCTCCAACGGCTGCCCCGAGCTCGTCGAGAAGACCGGCGGCCACTTCGACCTGCGCGCCATCCACAACGAAGAGCCCGCCATGTCCCCGATGGAGATCTGGTGCTGCGAAGCGCAGGAGCGCTACGTGCTCGCCATCGCGCCGGAAGACCGCGAAGCCTTCGAAGCGCTCTGCACCCGCGAACGCTGCCCCGTCGCCTTCATCGGCGCCGCCAGCGGCGACCACCGCCTCGTCCTCGCCGACCCCCACTTCGACGACCGGCCGATCGACATGGACATCGACGTCCTCCTCGGCAAGCCGCCGCGCATGACCCGCGACGTCCGCCGCATCGATCGCCCCCTGCCGTCCGTCGCCTTCGCCAAGGCGCCCGCCGCCCGCGAGGCCTTTGTCCGCGTCCTCCGCCACCCCTCCGTGGCCGACAAGACCTTCCTCATCACGATCACCGACCGCACCGTCACCGGCATGGTCCACCGCGACCAGATGTGCGGCCCGCACCAGCTCCCGGTGGCCGACCACGCGATCACCACGACGGGCTACCTCGGCGCGACCGGCTCCGCGATGGCATGCGGCGAACGCACGCCCGTGGCCGTCTCCGACGCGCCCGCCTCCGGCCGCCTCGCCGTCACCGAGGCCGTCCTCAACCTCGCCACCGCGGCCGTCGGCGACCTCGGCCGCGTCAAGCTCTCCGCCAACTGGATGTGCGCCTGCGGCGAACCGGGCGA
>CAYVJM010000221.1:0-4326 GCA_964451695.1 uncultured Lentisphaerales bacterium
ACCGTCGCGAAGCCCTCGACCGGGAAAGCCTGCAGGCGTTCCTGCTGAAGCTGGCATCCAAGAACCAGTCGGCCGGACAGCAGGACCAGGCCGCCCGGAGCGTGGGGCTCTACTTGGAGCTGGCGGTGCCACGGCCTGTGACGCCGACCGCCCGTGCGCCGGCCGCACCGACCCCGGCCGCCGTTCCGCGCACCGCACCTCCAGCCCCGCCGGCGGTCGCGCCGACCACCGGCGCCACGCTGCGGAATATGCCTTCCGCCAGACCCCGGCCCGTCGCGCCACCGCCTGCGGTCGACGGCGGGGCGCACCCGGCCCGAGTGACCGAGCCGACAGCCCCCTGGCCCGGATTTTCGCCATGGGACGCGGTGATCGTCCGGATCAAGGAGGAGGTGAAAATCCGGCAGTACTCCCCCAAGACCTTCGACGCGTATGCGGGATGGATCCGCCAGTTCGCCAGTTTCGCCGGGAAACCGCCGGACGGAATCGCCATGCAGGACGTGAAGAACTTCCTGACGCATCTGGCCGTGGACGCGCGGGTCGTGGCATCCACCCAGAACCAGGCCTTCAACGCGCTTTTGTTCCTGTTCCGCCATGTGTTCAAGAAGGAGTTCGACGCTGCCGAGGGGATCGTCCGAGCAAGGCGCAAACGGTACATCCCCGTGGTGCTCTCGGCGGCGGAGGTCGAAGCGGTGGTCGCGAAAGCCCCGTATCCGTACGGGCTGGTCATCGGGCTCCTCTACGGCTGCGGGCTCCGGCTCTTCGAGTGCCTGAACCTGCGGGTCCAGTGCTTCAACTTCGACGACGGTGTGCTGACCGTGCATGACGGGAAGGGCAAGAAGGACCGCACGGTACCCCTGCCGAAGGTGCTCGTGCCGGATCTGCGCGCGCACCTGGCCCGAGTCGAAAACCTCTACACACGAGACCTCCGCGACGGTTTCGGGGGGGTCTTCCTGCCCGGCGCCCTCGAGAGAAAGTACCGCAATGCCCCGCGCGAATGGATCTGGCAGTGGTTCTTTCCGGCCAAGACCTTGACGCTGGTCCCGGAGACGGGCATGCACCTTCGCTACCACCTCCACGAAAGTCACGTTCAGAAAGCCATCCACGAAGCCGCCGGCCTGGCACGGGTCGGCAAGCGCGTCACGGCCCACACATTCCGGCACACCTTCGCCAGCCATCTCCTGCTCGCAAACTACGACATCCGGACGATTCAAGAGATGCTGGGGCATAGCGACGTGCGAACGACGATGATCTACACGCACACCGTCCCGAGCCGTACGCAGAAGGAGCGGGCAAGTCCGATGGATCTGGGCGATCAAGGAAGGATTGGGGACAGGTAAACTGAGACCGCGCCCTCGCTCCCTCCGGTGTCGCGGTGTTCCAGCAATTCGCAGCAAGATGCTGTCAGAGAGGGGTCATCGGGATCGTTTGGATTTCGCTTCCTCTTTTTGCCTGGTGTGTTTTCACTGGCGCCAGTTGTCGCGGGAGAGGGGGGCCTGGCGGACGCCGAGGCATTTGCCGAGAAGGGTCGTCGCGTAGACCCAGAGGGTGATGAAGCAGACCGGGACGTGCAGCGACCAGGCGGAGTCCGGGATGCGGCGCGCGCCGCGGCGGCGCTGCAGGAGCAGCGGGACGAGCGTCGCCGTGGCCAGCGAGAAGCGGACGATGCCGCGCACGATCCGCCGCCGTTCGCCGGGGACGACGGCGCGCTGGCGGCCGGGGGCGAAGAAGAGGAAGTCGCGCACGCGCCGCCGCTGCTTGCGGGCGAACTCCCCGAGCGTCCGGCAGTAGAGGTGGACGATGCCGCACTTGACCTTGGCCACGGCGATGCGTCCGCCCTCCGCGGCGGCCGCGGCGTCCCGCAGGACGTCCACGTCGAACCAGTAGGGCTTCCAGGCGACGTGGGCGAGGGCGCTGCGGCGGATGAGGAAGCCATTGGCGCCGATCGTGGGCGTCGGCTCGCCGGCGCGCAGGACGACCTTGAGCCAGGCGCCCCTGTCCGAGACCTCCAGCGGGATGGCGGTCCACGCGCCGGTGACGGCGCATTCGCGGTCGTAGTTGCCGATGAAGAGGCAGAGCGGGTCGTTCATGCCGAGCATCGCGAAATAGCGCGTCATCGGCGGATCTTCGTCGCGCCGTGTGTAGGCCAGCGGCTCGGCGGCGGCGATCTCGGGATCGGCGAAGGGCGCGGCCATCGTGGCGAGCCAGTCGGGGGCGGGGAGGACGTTGTCGCTGTCGATGAGCGCGAAGACGTCGCCGGTGGCGGCCTCGGCGGCGCCGGCCTTGCCGGCTTCGCCGGTCTTCAGCGGGTTGGGGACGATGGTGGAGACGCCGAATTCGCGGGCGATGGCGAGCGTGTCGTCCGTCGAGCCGCCGTCGGCGACGACGATCTCCAGCGCCTCGGCAGGATAGACCTGGGCGCGGATGGACGCAAGGCAGTCGCGGAGCGTGCGCCCGGCGTTGAGGGTGGGGATGAGGATGCTGATGCGCGGGGCGTTCATGGCGGGCGCCCCGCTAGACCATCATGGGCGCGTAGGTTGCGCGGTCGGGGACGACGACGGGCGTCGGGACGGGCTTCGAGGCGGCGCGCATGACGCCGATCGCGACGGTGTCGCCGGCCTTGCCGTCGGAGTAGGCGGCGCAGAGACCGAGGATGGCGGGCATGTCGGCCTCCGCCGGCTTGACGGCGAGCAAGGTGGCGCCGGGGACTTCGACGGGTTTGACGAGGGCGTCTTCGCCGCGCATCCCGGCGCGGACGGTATCGTTGTCCGCCTTGTTGCGGCCGACGATGGCGAGCGTGCCGCCGGGCAGGCGGAAGTGGCGGCCGTGCGTGAGGAGGCGGAGGAGGCGGACGTCGTCGAGGCCTTCGTGGTCCATCAGGTTGCGGAGGCGTTTCGCGTAGCTCGGCTCGGTGAGGAGGCAGCCGCCGGCGGGGGAGGGGAACTCGACGATGCCGTAGCGTTTGGCGAGTTCGAGCTGGGGCTTGCGGTTGCGGCCGGAGAGGCCGAGCAGGCGCGCGCGGTCGACGAGGCCGTTGCGTTCGGGCTCGGTCTCGGGCAGGAGCTGGGCGCTGAGGGGGCGGAGGAGGCGGCCGGCCATGCCGGAGTCCTTCTGGACGATGTTGAGGGCGTCGCGCCGCTGGGACATGGGGCGCTGGCCGAGGACTTCGCCGGTGGCGATGAAGTCGAAGCCGTCGCGTTCGAGGAGTTCGCCGGCCTTGCGGATCATGGCGGCGTGGCAGTCGATGCAGGGGTTGAGGCAGGAGCCGAAGCCGTGGGGCGGGTGCTTGAGGAGGGCGGCGATCTCCGGGGTGAAGTCCACGACGTGGAGCTGGATGCCGAGCTGTTTCGCGGCCTTGATCGCGCTGTCGGGGGAGAAGAACGGGCTGGCGAAGGCGACGCCCTCGACGTGGATGCCCTGTTCGCGCAGGACGCAGACGGCGAGCTGGCTGTCGAGGCCGCCGGAGACGAGGCAGAGGGCCTTGGCGGGGGGCCTGGCGGAGGACGTCGTGGATTCGGACGAGGGCGGAGGGGTGGGATCGGTCATGGTTTTTCCGGGGTCTTGCGCGCGGTTCCGAAGACTTCGAGCCAGAGCGCGTCGTAGTCGCGCCGTTCATCGCCGTAGAGCGAAGATTCGAACGGCAGGAGCTGCTCGAGGATGGCCTTGCTCTCGTCGCGGCGGTTCTGCCGGGCGAGGACTTTGGCGAGGTGGAGGTGGACGGCGGGGTTGCCCACGTTGAGCTTGAGGGCCATGCGGAGGGCGTCCTCGGCCTCGGCGAGGCGGTCCTGCCGGAGGAGAATCTGGCCGTAGGTGTCCCAGATCTCGTAGATTTCGCGGGTTCGGCCGAGGGCGGCGGTCACAAGCTCCATCGCGCGTTCGATGTCTTCGAGCTTGAATTTGACGAAGGCGAGGTCGCCGGTGGTGAGGACGCTGTCGTCGCGGGCGAGGCTCTTCTCGAGGTATGCGTCGGCGGAATCGTATTCGCCGCGGGAGAGGGCGATGGAGCCCATGATGTAGTTGGCGAAGGGGTGGCCGGGGGCGAGCTGGAGGATTTCGACGGCGTGGTCGCGGGCGCGCTTGATGTCCTTGAGGCTGTAGTCGATGCGCAGGATCAGCTCGAGGATCGGGACGAGTCCCGGGGAGGTCTTGTTGGCCAGGAGGAATCGCTCCCGCGCGCCGACGAGGTCGTTGTCGAGGAGCAGGAAGTGGCCTCGCGCGATGGCGCCCTGGAAGTAGCGCGCGTCGGGGAGGTTCTCCATCTCGTCGATCTGGGTGCGCATCTTGGCGCGCAGCTCCTGACGGCGGGTCTCGTCGACGGCCTTGCCGCGG
>CAYVJM010000222.1:0-4302 GCA_964451695.1 uncultured Lentisphaerales bacterium
AGGAAGGGCGCGGCATCGGCCTGGCCAACAAGCTCCACGCCTACCGCCTTCAAGAACGCGGGCTCGACACCGTCGAGGCGAACGTCGAACTCGGCTTCGCCCCCGACCTGCGCGACTACGGCATCGGCGCCCAGATCCTCCACGCGCTCGGGCTCAACGAGATTCGCCTGCTGACCAACAACCCGCACAAGATCAAGGGGCTCGAAGGCTACGGCCTGAAAGTCGTCGAGCGCGTGCCGATCATCGCCGGCGCCACGCCGTGGAGCGAGCGCTACCTCAAGTCGAAGAAGGACAAGATGGGGCATCTGCTCTAGCCGCCGCTTCCGACACACCCCGAGACCGTTCGCCATCATGAAACGCATCGTCAACTCCGTCGCCCCAATCCGGATCTGCGATCTTGGCGGGTGGACCGATACCTGGTTCGCTGGTCGCGGCACGGTTCTCAATCTCGGGGTATATCCCTATGTGCAGTGCCAGATGTGCGTGACAAAGGCGATCGGTCCGCAGGGGTGCTTCACGATCCACGCGGAGAACTACGGCGACCGCTACAGCATCGATCCCGAACACGTCGTCCTGGACCGGCATCCGCTTCTCGAGGCCTGCGTCGCCGCGATGCACATCCCCGCGGGCTTCGACATCGAGGTAAACCTCCATTCGGAGGTTCCCGCGGGGTCCTCGACGGGCACCTCCGCCGCGATCACCGTGGCGCTCATTGGCGCGCTCGACATGCTCACCCCAGGCCGCATGACGCCTTACGAAGTCGCCCGGCTCGCGCATCAGGTCGAGACGGACTACCTGAAGCTCCAGAGCGGCATCCAGGACCAGCTCGCGGCGGCCTACGGCGGCATCTCCTTCATCCAGATGTACCAGTACCCCGAGGCGGCAGTGTCCCGCATCGACATCCCCAACTCCGTGTGGTGGGAGCTGGAATCTCGCCTCTCGCTCGTCTACCTCGGTTCCCCGCATGTTTCCTCGGAGGTGCATAGCCGCGTCATCCAGCGACTCTCGGCGGGCGGCGAAGAGCCCCGGCGGCAACTTGAACTTCTGCGCCATACGGCCGCCGCCGGGCGCGACGCGCTCTACGCCGGCGACCTCGATGGCTTCGGCCGCGCGATGACCGGGAACACCAACGCCCAGGCCGACCTCCATCCGGATCTCGTCTCGCCCGTGGCACGCGACCTGATCGCCATCGCCAAGGCCCATGGCGCGCTGGGCTGGAAGATCAACGGCGCGGGCGGAGAGGGCGGTTCGATCACCTTTCTCGGCCCCGCCTCCCGCTTCGAACAGCGCGGCATGCTCGAGGCCATGCTCGAGGCCAACCCCAAGGCCCGCGTGATTCCCACCTATCTCAGCCGCTACGGGCTGCGCGTCTGGGAAACGGCCTGACGCGACGACAGGAGAACCCCCATGGACCCGAAAATTTTCGACGAAGCCTTCGCCGCGCTCCCGGAGCGCATCCGCGCCGCCAAGCCCGCCTGCGCCATGATCCTCGGTTCCGGCTGGAGCCGAGCCGTCGAAGGTCTGGACGTCCTCGCGGAAATCCCCTACGGCGCCATCCCGCATTTCGGCGACGCCACCGTCATCGGCCACGCCGGCCGCCTGCTCCACGTCCGCGGCCCCGCCGGGGGCGAGGCCCTCGCCTTCTGCGGCCGCCGCCACTGGTATGAAGGCGCCGGCTGGGAGGCTGTCGTCATGCCCGTCGAAATCGCCCGCCGCCTCGGCTGCCCCGCGCTGCTGATCACGAACGCCTCGGGCGGCATCCGCCCCGACCTCGAGCCCGGCGACATGGTCGTCATTCGCGACCACATCCGCATGAACCACCTCAACCCGCTTCGCGGCCCCCACAACCCGGACTTCGGCCCGCGCTTCCCAGACCAGTCGCGCGTCTACACCCCGGCGCTCGTGGAGGCGCTGCTCGCCGCGGGCCGCGAGACCGGCCACGCGCTCACCACGGGCGTCTACGTCTTCGCCTCCGGCCCCGCCTTCGAGACGCCGGCGGAAATCCGCGCCTACGGACTGCTCGGCGCCGACCTCGTCGGCATGTCCACCGTTCCGGAGGCCATGTTCGCCAGCGCCTGCGGGCTCCAGGTCGCCGGCCTCAGTTTCGTCAGCAACCACGCCGCGGGCATCGCCAAGCACAGCCTGTCCGGCTCCGAAGTCATCGAATGCGCCGAACGCAACGCCGACAAGATGGCCGCCGTCGTTCGCGCCTTCCTCCAAAAAGCCCTCTCCACCCCACCCCCTAGCCGCTAGTCCCTAGCCCCTAACCCCTGGCGGCCAACGCCTCGAACGCATGAACGAAAAAATTCTCTTCGACACAGACATCGGCTCGGACATCGACGACGCCCTCGCGCTGGCGTATCTGCTCAAAGAGCCTCGCTGCGAGCTTCTCGGCATCACCACCGTCACAACCTTTCCCGAACGTCGAGCCGAGATGTGCTCCGCGATCTGCCGCCATGCCGGCCGCCCGGACGTCCCCATCCACGTCGGCGCCCCGCAGGCGCTGATGACGGAGCTGATCCAGAAGACGGCCGAGCAGGCCACGGCATTGTCCCGGTGGGACCATGCCACGTTCGCCCCGGACAACTCCGCCGTCGACTTTCTGTTTCGCACCATCGCCGCCCATCCCGGTGAAATCACGCTGCTGGCAGTCGGACCGCTGACCAACATTGCCCTGCTCTTCATGACGCATCCCGAAGCGCCCGCGATGCTCAAGCGGCTCGTGCTCATGTGCGGGCGCTTCGCCCACGGCGGCGGCACCGAATGGAACGCCATCAACGACGCCCACGCCACCGCCGTCGTCTACGGCAACTTCACCCAGAGCCGTCCCCCGCTCCACTACAGTTGCGGTCTCGACGTGACCACGCAGTGCACGATGGAGCGGGACGAATGCCGCAAGAAGTTCGCCCAGTATCCGATTCTGGCGCCGGTGAGAGATTTCGCCGAAGTCTGGTTCGAGCGATCCCCCCGCGTGACCTTCCACGATCCGCTGGCCGCGGTCAGCGCGTTCGATCCCGAGGTCTGCGGCTGGCACGACGTACGCGTCGAAGTCTCGCTGCATGCGCCTACGCGCGGTGTCACCGTTCCCCGCTACGAGGGAGCGGACCTGCCGCACAAGATCGCCGAGACCGTCGACTCCGCGCGCTTCTTCGACCGCTACTTCGGCACCCTCGCGCGGTAGCCTTCAAACCCCTGGACCCTGCCACAGCCCCCTGTGCTTACGCGCCGACGAGGTTGATCATGCGCGGGCCCGACCGTACGGCGCACCAAAGCGGGAAAGGTCAACTTTTCCTTCGCGATATCCAAACCCCGGCACAAGATGCGAGAACGGTAAGAGTCCCGACAATCGCCGCCAGCAGGAAGCGGCGGTTCCGCTTGTCTGGTGACTTCGCTGTTGCGGTGCCCAGCTCGGCGGATACCGACGATTGTTTGGGTTTTGAGCAGGAAAACCGTTTTCCTCCTATGGCCGCCTCGAACCGCTTCAGCTCGCGCAAGGCCTCGCCGGAAAGAATCCGGTCATACGTCGCGACGGAATCGGGCTGATCCTTGAAGATGGTTCGAGAGCGAATGATGATATTGCGGACATCGGGGTTCGCATAGTTTCTGAGTAAATAACCGTCAAGTGAACTTTCAAATGGCCATTGGCACCATCGGAAGATGTCGCGATTCAGATCGCCCTTTTCCACACGGCTTGCCATTTCGCCGAGTAGAAGTGCAAAGTCGTCTTCTGAAATGTACCATGCCGAGCAGAGCACGATGGTTTTCGCCAAATCGTCCTTCGCAATTACATCCAGATTGGAAACGGCCACCGACCAGTCGGTTTTCAGCGCCTCTTGCAAGACCCGGAACTCGGGTTTCTGATTATAGCCAAGCAGGTTGTCAACAAACACGGCGCCATTTCTGCAATGGGCTGCTGCATATCGCGTCGCAGCATCGACAGTACGCCGAAGGCGTTCCACGTCATTGGAGTTCCCGCCAGATGCCGTTAGCCCACAGGAGAGCAACACTATCGCTGCAAGTTTGAAATTATGGTTCATATTTGCGAAACCCCGAAGTTCCATCCAAAAACTGCCAATAGTCTTTATTCACGGTTCCTGATGTTCCCGCCCCAATGCCGTTGCCATCATAATCCACGATCCCGACGTGGCCGGGTCCGGACGGATTGGGATGGGCGACAATCATTCCGGGCTGCGGACACGATGGATTGGTCATGAGAAACCAGTCTTCAATGTCGTTCTGGAACCCCGCAATATAGGGATGAGTGTCCTCGGTTCCTGCCCATTCGTTGGCTAAAGGCGGATA
>CAYVJM010000223.1:0-4300 GCA_964451695.1 uncultured Lentisphaerales bacterium
ACTTGAAGAACTGGACGAGTGGGTGCGCGGACGCGCCGTTCCCGCGAAGCTGCTGCCAAAGCGCGCCCGGAGTTTGGGGAAAGGGAATGGTCTGCTTCTCCGGCTCATGCATGGGGCGCCTCGCTTTCGATGTGCGCGGTCTGCGCCGCGGGGGTGGGGGGCTCGGCGGCGCCTTCGTGCCAGGCATGCCGATTCACGAAGTATACGGCGCCGATGATGCAGAAGAAGGCCCAGAGGTAGTCCCACCGCCATTTCTCGCCCAGATAGAGGATCGCGAAGGGGACGAAGACGCAGAGCGTCACCACCTCCTGCACCACCTTGAGCTGCGCCACGGTGAAGCCGGCGGAGAACATGCCGATGCGGTTCGCCGGCACCATGATGCAGTATTCGAAGAATGCGATCAGCCAGCTCGTGAGGATGATCAGCGGCAGCGCCTTGCCGTCCGTGCTCCCGTGCCGGAGATGCCAGTACCAGGCGGTCGTCATGAAGACGTTGCCGCAGACCATCATGAAAAGCGTGAGGGCGGTGTTCATTCGTTCCAGTAGGAAACCTCCGGGAGCGTCTCGTGGGCGAGGCCGCGCCAGGCGGTCTCGATCGGTGCGCCTTCGGCGACGCACCGGGCGGCGGCGACGCCCGCCGCTTCCCCCATCTGGTTGCAGTTGACCATGACGCGGCATGCGCCGTACGCACCGCGGTCGCAGTCGAGCATCCGTCCCGCGCACAGCACGTTGGTCGCGCCGCGCGGCACGAGGCAGCGGTACGGGATCTGGTAGAACGTCGGCGATTCGGCCGTCTCCGGGCGCCACCGCCCGCGGTCCCAGGCGACCGCTCCGGTCTCCCGGTCCACGCGCATGACCTGCTGAACCCCGTCGAGATAGCGGAAGGTGATCCCCTCGTCGTGGTGGATGTCCACGCGGTAGCTGCCGTAGGCCGCGGCGTCTTCGAACGCCTGGCCCGACAGCACCTCCCGCTCCGTGAGCGAATGGAGGCAGCGCGCGTGGCGGGATTCGCGAAGCCCCATCGACGAGGCCAGCGCCGCGATGCGGATCTCGGCGTCCTTCGTGAAGAATTCGCGGTTGGCCGCGCGCACGAGCGCCGTGATCTGACGGCGTCCCTCCATCTCGCCCGCCGTCAGATCGTCCGCGTCGGCGGGATTGCAGACCTGGACGCGCGTGACGGCCGCGAACTCGAGACCCGGCGCGCCGACCACGGGGGCCGTCCAGCCGAAGGCGTGCTTGAGCCCCGCGCCGCGGCTCGGGCGCAGCATCTCGCCCATCGAGAAATCTGGATGCGCCGCGCGCACCGCCTCCACCCCGGAAACCATCGCGCACGTCGTGTGCGGCTGGAGCTGCGCCGCCGGCAGGCTCCACGTCTCGAAGCCCGCGCGGTCGAGGAAGTCCGCGTCGCCCGTGGCGTCGATGAAGAACGCCGCCTCGATCGCCCGGCGGCCCGACTTGTCCTCGATCAGCGCGTGCGTCGGGTGGCGGGGTGCGGACTCCGCCACGCCGACGAAGCGCGCGTGCAGAAAGGGGCGGATGCTCGGATGCCAGGCGACGAGTTCGTCGAGGGCCACGGCCAACGACGCCGTGTTCAGATAGGCGTAGACGGAGGCGTTGGACGGCTCCTTCACGACGGCTTCGCCGTTGGCGACGAGGTGCTCGAGGACCTGGTGGGTGAGACCGCAGATGATCGGGCGCCGGCCCTCGGTGTCGAAGAGCGAATGCCAGACGGGCACGAGGCCGGCCGAGGCGGTGCCGCCGAAAAAGCCGTTGTTCTCGACGAGGGCCACGCGCATGCCGGCCTCGGCCGCGCGGACGGCCGCGAAGACCCCCGTGCAGCTCCCGCCGATGACGCAGACGTCGACCTGCTCGGCGACGGGGATCCGCCGGGGCTGTTCGAGGATGAATGCACCCGTGTTCTTCATGGTTGCGCCCCCTACTGGCGGAAGAAGACGAACGCGCCGGCGGGGATCGTCTTCTCGTCGATTTGGTCGCCCCGCGTCAGCTTGCCGTCGGCCGTGAGGTAGTACGTCTCCGACCGGTTCCAGCGCACGCTGCAGATGTCGAAGACGGGCCGCTTCGGGGAGATGGGCCCGCCGACGGAGTAGCCGACAAGCATCTTCGTGCCGGACGGCAGCGCGGCGATCTGGGCGGCCGTGAGGGCGTTGCCCGCCCGATAGCGCAGGCCGGAGCCGGGTTGGAAATAGAACGTCGAGGCCGCGGCGACGTCGTCGCCGCCCAGCTCGGAGGCCGTGCCGTCGGAACCGATTTCAAGCAGGCCTTCGGAGGGGTTTTCGTTTGCGTCGGGCGTGATGTCCACCTTGGTTCCCGCGGGCATCGACTTCCAGTTGCGGATCTCGGAGCCCTTCCTGTTCGATCCGTCGGGGAAGGTGTAGACGGTGCCGGCGGAATTGTAAAGGTCGCGGGCGATGTCCCAGGCCGAGCGGCCGGGGCCGATGACGTTCGACGAGAACTGCGCCGAGGCGGCCTCGACGACCTTGACCTCGGCCTCGCGAACCGGTCCCTGCCGGTAGAGGATGCGGGCGAGTTCGGGGTCGGCGTTGACGAGGCGGCCGGCCTTGACGTCGGGATCGAACGCGGGCTTGCGGTAGAGTCCGAGCTTCGCGCGCGTCGAGGGGAGCGCGAGGAGCATGCCGCAGCGCTTGCGTCCGCGGTGGCGGCTGCGCTGCCAGCGGTTGGGGTTCCCGTAGGCGATCATCGAATGGGTCAGCACGCAATTGTCGTCGATCTTGTAGGTCGCCTTGAGGTCCTGGAGCAGCGATCGCAGCGCCGTATACTGGGCGGAGGTCAGGTCGCGGTTGTGGTAGCCGACGATTTCGATGCCGATCGAGAAGGCGTCGAGACCCGTGCGGCCGTTCCACATGCTGGTCCCGGCATGGTAGGCCACGCGGTGGCGGTCGATGATCGCGTAGATCTTCCCGTCGGTGTTCACGACATAGTGGCACTCGCCGTTGGCGCTGAGCTTTTCAAGCGAGCCGCGCACGCCCCCCTCGGTGGTGTGGAGGATGATGTAGAGCGTGCTCTTGCGCGCGGGGCGCTGGCCGTTGCGCGGACTGCGGTACTTGGTGTTGACCTGGACGCGGCGCGAGGCGAGCTGGTGCTTGCGCGTTGGCGGCGCCGGGATCCGCTTCGCCGGCGCGGCCTCCGGGCCGAGCAGGAGCGCAACGCAGACGAGGGCGCGGAGGCAGGAGGCGAGGCGGCGGGTCGCAGGCATGTTCGGCATCGATGGGGTTTCGCGGGGGCGGCTCCGCGCCGGGGTCACTTCGCGAAGAGCGAATGCGATGTCATCTCGGGCGGAACGGCCAGGCCCATGAGGTCGAGCACCGTCGGGGCGATGTCCGAGAGGATGCCCTGCTTCACGAGCTTGGCGCCGATGCCGTCGCGGGCGACGTAGATGCACTCGACGGGGTTGAGCGAATGGCTCGTCTTGACCATCCCGGTGGCGTAGTCGATCATCTGCTCGGCGTTGCCGTGGTCCGCCGTGATGAGGATCTTCGCGTCGAGTTCGAGCAGGCGCTTCACGACGCGGCCGACGCATTCGTCCACGACCTCGACCGCCTTCGTGGCGGCGGCCATGTCGCCCGTGTGGCCGACCATGTCGCAATTGGCGTAGTTGACGACGATCAGCGCATAGGGGTTCGTCTGCAGGCGCTTGAGCAGTTCGTCTGTCACCGTGTAGGCGTCCATCTCGGGATGGCTCGCGAAGGTGGCGGGGTCGAAGCGGCTGGGGATGTTGACATCGTCCTCGCCGGGATACGGCGTCGTCGACTTGCCGTTGAAGAAGCTGGTGACGTGGCGGAACTTCTGCGTCTCGGCGATGCGGAGCTGGCGCAGACCGGCGGCGCCGACGACCTCGCCCAGCAGCTTGTCCATCCCGCCGTCCCCGCCCATTGCGCCGAGCAGGTAGTCCTCGAACTGGTCCCAGTAGCGCGTGAAACCGAGGTAGGCCACCTTCGGGCGCGCGGCGCGCTCGCCTTCGTAGTCGTCGCAGACGAACGCCTGGGTGAGTTGGATCGCGCGATCCTGGCGGTAGTTGGTGTGCATGACGGCGTCGCCGTCGCGCATGCCGGCGTAGCCGCCGATCGCGTAGGGCAGGATGTACTCGTCGGTCATCTCCACGCCGTCGGGCGTCTTGTCGCCCGCGTAGCAGGCTTCGACGGCCTCGACGGCGCTGGCGGACTTGCGGCCCGTGCCGCGCACCAGGGTGTCGTAGGCCTGGCTCGTGAGCGCGTAGTTGCGGGAGCGGTCCATCGCGTAGTAGCGGCCCATGACGGTGCCGA
>CAYVJM010000224.1:0-4299 GCA_964451695.1 uncultured Lentisphaerales bacterium
CTTCGAGGCGGCCGCCGGCGGGCAGGGCGAGGCCGGCGAGCACGGCGATGGCGGAACGAACGCCGGAGAACGAGCCGGGACCGGTGCCGACGGCGTAGCGCGTCACGGCGGAGAGCGGCGTTCCGCCCCGAGCGAGGACGGCGTCGACGAGCGCGTAGGCGTCGCCTTGGGCGCCGCGCGCGTCCTCGACGGCGGCGACCAGGGCGCCGGCGTCGTCGAGCAGCGCGGCGCTGCCGCGCGCGGTGGAGCGTTCGAGGGCGAGGATCACGACGTCAGCCGCCTTTCTGGACGTCTTTTCGGCTGCGGGCGGCCAGATCGGGGATGGTGCGGCGCAGCACCTCGTCGAGGCGGCGCTGGGCGCCCCAGCCGATGAGGGGCAGGCAGGCGCCGGAGTTGAGGAGGGCGGCGACGTCGGGGCGGATGGCGTTCCAGTACTCGCGCAGGTCGTTGCGGGCGCCGGCGGCGAGGGCGACGGCGTATTCCGCCTCGAAGAGGGCGTCGACGCCGGTGACGAGACGGGCGCGGAGACGCTTGAAGCCGAAGTGGGCCCAGAGGCCGGCGACGAGGCAGCAGACGCCGGTGAGGGCGATGGCGAAGGCATAGGCGAGAAGGCGCCGCCAGGAAAGCATGGAGGCCTCGTCGAAACCCGGCACGACGACGCGCGTGGCGAGGAACCAGGAGACGAGGATGGCCGCGAAGGCGGCGACGGCGCAGACGGCGCCGTCGCGGAGGCGGCGCAGGAAGAGGCGGCGGGCGGCGGCGGAGAGGACGCGGAACTGGATGGCGAGGCGGGTGAAGTCGCCGGCGACGTTGGCGAGCACGCTGTCGTAGCGGCGCTGGGGGAGACTGCGGAGCTGTTCGAGAATTTCGGCGCGATGGCGGTCGAAGCCGTCGAGGGAGACCTTCGTGTCAACGCGCGTACCGGGTCGCGGAGTGTAGGTCGTGTAGATCGTGGGCAGGTCCTTCATCCGCAGGACGCGGGCGAGGTTCCAGCAGAGCGTGCCGTAGGCGCGGGCGAAGTCGTACATGCTGTCGAACGTGTCGGACTTGTTGAGCAGCACGCGCAGCTTGAATTCGATGCCGAACATGCACTTGCTGAGCACGGAGACGGCCTCGGCGGTCGTGCCCGGCTTGTCGGGATCGAAGAGGAAGAAGACGAGGTCGGAAAGTTCGGCGAACTTGCGCACGACGCCCGAAAAATCGTAGCTGCGCGTGGCGTGGCCCTCGGCGGTGTCGATCATGCCGGGGCTGTCGATGAGATTGACCTGCTTGAGGTACGGGCGGTTCCGGATCTTCACCCGGAGGTGCTGGAGAAAGGCGGGGCCCATCGCCGCGATGTTGGCGAACTCGGCGGGGAGCTGGCCGACGGCGGCGGGGCCGTAGTAGTCCTGCTCGACGTCGCCGTACAGGATGACGGTGAAGCAGTCGTCGGTGGGGGCGACGCCGGTGTCTTGGACGGGCGGGTCGCCAAGCAAGTGGTTGACGACGGTGGACTTGCCGGAGGAATGGTTGCCGAGGAAGACGGCGCTGGGGCGGCCGCCGACGGTGATCTCGGGCCGCTGGAACGTGTAGTGGCAGCGCTCCGCAGTCGTCTTGAACGCCCGATAGAGGCGATTGACGCCGGTCTCGATGTCTCGCGTTCCGCGACCGAACATGGCGGGGCTCCGGGGTTGCGCGGCTAGCCGGCCATCGCGCCGCGAACGAGGCCGAGCGTGACGTCCACCTCGCCGGCACCGTTGACGCGGCGCAGCTTGCCGGCGCGATCGTACCAGGCGATCAGGGGCTCGGTCTGCGCGGCGTAGACGTCGAGACGGCGCTTGATCGTCTCGGGCTTGTCGTCGTCACGCACGACCAGGGGGCCTCCGCAGGCGTCGCAGACGCCGTCCTGCTTGGGCGGGAGGGTTGCGACGTGGAAGACGGCGCCGCAGGCGGGGCAGACGCGCCGGCCGCCAAGACGGCGCAGGACGACGGCCTCGGGAACGTCAAGGCAGATGGCCTGGGCGACCTGGGCGTGGTGTTTGCGGACGAGAGCTTCGAGCTGCTCGGCCTGGGCGACGTTGCGCGGGAAGCCGTCGAAGAGCAGTTCGGCGTCGGCGGGGGCGTCGGCGAGGAGTTCGCCGATCATGTCGACGAGAACGGAGTCGGGAACGAGGGCGCCCTGGTCCATGTAGCTCTTGGCGGCGAGACCTGCGGGAGTGCCATTTCTGACGGCTTCGCGCAGCATCGCGCCGGTGGAGACGTGGATGGCGCCGCCGGACTCGGCGATGCGACTGGCAACGGTTCCTTTTCCGGCGCCGGGGGCGCCGAGGAAAACGAAAATCTTCATCATGGTCGTGGGGCCTTCCGCTAGCGGTTCATCATCGACTGGGGGACGGCGGGGGCGAACTCCCAAGCTGGCCGCTCTCCCCAGGGCAAATCGGTGCCGTCCGGGTCCGCCATGGACTTGCACCCGGCGACTGCGGCAAGCGCGGCCGCCAGGGCCAGGGAGACCATGGCGCGTCGCGCCTTAGTAGATGACAATGTCTCCGGCTTCAACGGGCATCTGCTCCCATCCAAAGAGGTTGTCGGCGATGACGAGGTTTTCCTTGTTCGGCGGATTCGCGATGCGCAGGCGCGTCACGATCTTCTCGCCCTCGGCCGTCTTGCGGTGAACCATCATCTCGACGGGGGCGAAGCCGCCCGCGGTGATCTCGGCGGCCGCCTCGGAAGAGAGCTTGACGAGGACGAAGGCGAGTTCGCGGTCGACGTGGACGACGGATCCCTTGACGCCGGCGGTGAGGGTGGTGACATGCTCCCGCTTCTGGGTGTCGGCGGCGCCGCCGCCGCTGGCGATCTCCGTCTTCCGGATCTGCTCCTTGAGGATGTTGATCTGGTTGTCCTGGCTCTTGATCTGCTCGTCCTTCTTGTTGATCGTGTCGTTGAGCCCGACGATCGTGTCGTTGAGTTCGGCCTTCTCGCGCTCCAGGCGGGCGATCTCGGCCTTCTGGCGGTCGATCTCGGCCTCGAGCTCGCCGATCTTGCGCTCCAGCTCGGTGATCGTGCGCTTGCTGACGCGGTGGGCCTTCTTCTCCTCGTTGAGGAGGCCGATGACGGTTTCGAGCTCCTGGCGCACGACGGTGAGCTGGGTGCGCGTGTTGTTGAGGTTCTTGATCTGGGCCTGCGCGCGTTCGAGGACGCGGGAGAGGATTTCGTCCATCGTCCCTTCGCCGGAGGTCACCGGGCGATTGGCCTCCTTGACGATTTTGCCTTCGGCGTCGAGCTTGAAATACCGGCCGAGCAACGTGCGCGAATTCGAATCGTCGATCTTCATCGCCGGCGTGCCGAGAACCTCGAGCGCATCGGTGTAGCTGCTCCAGAAATCGGACTTGCTCGGGAGGTCGATCGGGCGGTCGCTCACGACGTCCGTGTCACGCTCGAGGTGGTTCGCGACGCCGTCGAAGGCGGGATCCTTCTCCTCCAGGGTCTTGCTGATCTGGATGATCTTCTCCTCGAGCGTGTGGGTCCGCCCGATGAGCAATTCGCGCTTCTGGAAGTTCGCGAGCCCCATGACCAAGGCGAGAATGCTGAGAAGCAGAATGAAGACGGTGAGGACTTTGAGTAGCGTGCCCATGACGGTTTCCCCGGTAGAGGTTTGCTGGTGATGAAAGCAATGGGGAAAGAGTAAATCATTCCCCCCGTGAATGCAACTGAAAAAAGGGGGATCGAAAATGTGAATTCAGACGGAACCGGGATTGCGCAAGGTTGCGACGCTGCCGGCGCCAAGCGAAAACGTCTGGCGTTCAGGGGGCTGCGGCGGTTTGCGCGGCAGCGGCGGTGTTGGTGCCCGGCAGGAGCTGGAGGTGGGCGAGGGCGGCGGCGAGGGGCGCATCGACGGCCGACTCGACCTGCCCGAGGTCGTTCGTGTGGCAGAGTTCGGGGTGCGTCGCGAGAAGGCGCTTGAGCGTCGCAAGCCGGAAGGCCTCGGGCGTCTGGGCGACTTCGACGTCCGGCGCGATGCCATTGCCGTGGATCATGTCGCCCTTCGGCGTGTAGTAGTAGGCCGTCGTGAGCTGCAATCCCTCATCGGGGCGCGCGTCGAGTTCGAAGAGCGCCTGGACCGACGCCTTGCCGAAGGAGCGTTCGCCGACGAGGACGCCGGCGTCGTTCTGGCGAATGCCCGCGGCGAGGATCTCGGCTGCGGAGGCGCTGCCCGCGTTGACGAGCACGGCGACGGGGATGTCGCCGATTTCACGCGGGGTCTCGGTGACGTAGGAGACGTTGTCTTCGGCGGGAATCCGCCCCTTCGTGCGGAAGACGAGC
>CAYVJM010000225.1:0-4257 GCA_964451695.1 uncultured Lentisphaerales bacterium
GGTGTAGGCGCTGACGTCGGAATGGAACGCGGGCGTGCCGACCATGTCCACGTACGCCTTGAGGTGGAAGCCCTCCGAGACGAACTGCCTCAAGGCGCCTCCATAGCGGTTCTTCATCCACCGGTCCGAGCAGATGAAGCCAAGGACGCCGCGATCCGCGAGGAGCGACAGCGACCGTTCGATGAACGGCACGTAGAGATCCGCCCGGTCGTAGAGGGTCGCATATCGGCGCCGATATTCGCTCAACAGCACCTCGGGGATGGCTTCCTGACGAAGGTAGGGCGGATTGCCGACCACGTAGTCGAATTGCCCGGGAAACGCTTCGAGCAGGAAATCGCCTTGCCGGAGCCATGCGGCGGCGAGCGATTCGGCGCCCTCCACTCCGACGTCGTGGGCGCGGAGGACCTGGACGACCTTGTCGCGCGTCGAGGAAAACGCATCCTTGTTCAGCTCCACCGCGCGGACGGCGTTCCGAAGCGTTTCGACGGCGGGGGCGCTTTTGTCCGTGTTGCGACGCCAGCTCTCCAGCAGCCGTCCGATGACCGGCATCAGGAAGTCGCCTTCGCCGCATGAGGGCTCAAGCAGGCTCTTCGCGGCGAGATTCCTGTCGGGGGTGTAGCCGACGAGATCGAGAATGAAGTCGACGACCTCGGCGCGCGTGTAGACGGCTCCCCGGGATTCCGCATCGGCCTGCGACGCCATTTGCTCGACGGCCTCGAAGAGAAGCGTCACTTGCGGGCCTAGCGCGGGATCGTCCAGATTGAACAAAGCGGGCTGCACCAGTCCCGACGACAAGCCGGAGCCTATTGGTGTTCTTGGATGTGCAGCAGCCTGTTTCATACGATGCCCATATCCTATCACCATTGACCGGGTTGTTCAACACAGGCGAAGGAGCCGGGCGACCGTTCTTATTTCGAGCTTTCACAACGACGCCCGACGCGCTTCCCGCTTCAGTATCATTTTCCCGCGAGGTAGTGGCGGAGCATGAGCGGCCAGCCCGTCTGGATGATGTCGAAGCCCCGGTCGCGCAGCCAGCCCCATCCCTCGTCGGGGCTTCGGGTGAGTGACACGTCGTCGGTGTGCCCGGCGCTGATGACCGCGGTTTCGTCGTAGACGATCGCATTGACCCAGACGAGCAGGCCCTTCCGGTGCATGGACGCGATGTAGGCCTCCGACGCCACGGGATCGGATTCCTTCGAGAAGATCACCTCGGCGCCCGCATAGTTGATGACCATTCCGAGAAGCCTCTCCGTCCACACGTCCTGTGCGCGGATCATCGGCATGATCGCGAGATCGGGCGCGCAGGCTTTGACGCGGTCGAAGTGCTCCTGGGCGCAGGGCGTCTTCACGATGACTTGGTGCTCCATGCCGTGGCGGCGGATGCAAGCCGTGATCGCCGGGATGTCCATCCAGAACTTGTCGACGTTCACGTAGCACTTGCCCTTCAGGAAGTCCAGCACGTCGTCGAGCGTTTCGACGGGGTAGTGGGTCGGCTCGTCGTCCTGGTTGACGAACCGCAGGCGGCTCGTCTCCTCCCAGGTCATCTGGGCGATCACCTTGTTCGAGCGCAGGTGCGGCGCCTCCTTGCCGGGATGGAAGACGCAGAGGACGCCGTCGGCGGTCTGAGCGACGTCGATTTCGACGATCTCGGCCTTCTGCTGCAAGACGATGCCGAATGCGGCGAGGGTGTTGCAGGGGATGTTGGCGGCCGAGACGCCGCGGTGGGCGGCGATCCAGATGGCGTCGCCTTTGTTGTCCTTGATGCGCTTGCTGAAGTCCATGATCATCTTTCCCGATGTGCCGCCGATCATTCCCAGACGATCCGTTCGCCCCAGAGCGGGACGTACGCCTTTTCATAGCCCGCGTTGCGGGCGCGATTTTGCCAGAATTCACCAAGCCCGTAGCCCCAGCGGAATTTGGCGATGGGATGGCTGAGTTCCTGGATGTGCGAAATGAAGGTCCAGCCCGGCTTGAGCCTGGCGATGGCGTCCGCGATCGCGATGCCCACCTGAGGGTGCAGAATGAAGACGTCGACATGGGTGACGAGCAGGAAGTCGAGATGCTCCGCCAGCTGCGCCGCGCGACGATGGTGGATGTCGATGCCGAAACAGGCCGTGGGCGTCTTGACCTGCGGTTTTCAATCCGAAAGCCACGTCAGCAACCTCTTCCGCCGCCAGTTCGGCTGCACGATGCGCGCCTACCGCCTGAGCCACTGAGATCGTCGCGCCTTTCGATCCTGGCCATCGCAAGCTCGGGGTCTACGGCAATGCGGGCCCGCCTCGGCGAGAAACTGCTGGTCGGAACCCTCTCCGCTCCCTCGGGGGCGGCTCCGTCATCATTCTGCGCTGACGCGCGATCTCGGCACGTCCGGAATCGTTGCGGTCTCTTGCCCAATCCCACTCGGGGAGGTGAGAGCCGCTTCGAGGTCAAGGACGTCTGCTAACGGCTTTTCAGGCGCGTGTTGGCGGGGAGCACGCCGATGTTGCGGTATTCGCTGGGCGTGCAGCGCATGATGCGCTTGAACGCCCGTGCGAAGTGGGCGACGTTTTCGAACCCGAGATTGCCGGAGACTTCCTTCACGGTCAGGACGCCCGCATGCAGCAAGCTGCAGGCGGCCGCGATCTTGCTGCTCAGGATGTACTGATAGGGCGCAGAAGCGCCGTGCTGGGCGAAAATGCGCGTGAGATGTTCCCGGGAGACTCCGAAATGGAGGGCGAGGTCCAGGACGGAGATCGGCTGGTCGATGTGGGCCTGGACGAACGCGTGGACGCTTCGCACGAGCTGGTTCTCCGTCTTGAGTTCGGGCTGCTCCTCCTTGCTCACCAGCAGGGCGTGGAGGACGTCCATGACGAGCTTGGATCCCTCAAGGGAGGAGATGGCGCAGCCGACCTGGTCGTGGACGCGGAAGGCCAGAAGTCGCTCGATGACGGGGTGCTTCGGCGGGAGTTCGTAGATCGCGCCATGTCGGCGGATCAAGTCCTGAGCCATCGCGCAGGCGGCTTGTCCTCCGAAGTCGAGAAAGAGGAATTTCCACGGGGCGGACTTGTCGGCCGGGTAGGCGTAGGCGATTTTGGGATCGTGCGATGCCGCGAGAAAGGCGGTGCAGTTTCCGCACGGGTGGATGCCGTGCTGGTCTCTGAAGACGCCCTCGCCCGAGAACGTGTATTGGAAGATGTAGTGCCGCCGACCCTGCCGAGAGGCGCCCGTCTGGCCGTATGTGGGCTCGCACCGCGTCTCCAGCCCCACGCAGATGGGATGGGGGAACTGCGGCACGCCGCCGATGATCTGTATGGGGAGGTAGAAGTCGGGAATGTCAAGCATAGTGGCGGGCAGTCGGGGAGGACGTGTCGAACAATCTGCATGCATTAACCCAAAATCATATCATTTTCCGAAGTCCATGGCAATCGCGGGCGCATCGAGAACATCGGAAACACGATGGCATGAAAAAAAGAAACATTCCTCGCACCGCCCCCGAAGAAAGCCGGGGCCGCCTTGCGACGATCGGGGTCATTGGACTCGGCGCTCGCACGGAGACGCTCCTGGCCTCCTTGCTTGCGCTGGACGGCGTGGACGTCGCCGCCGTCTGCGACGTGTCGGACAAGGCCATCGCGAAGATCCTGGCGATCTTCAAACGCCAGAAGCGGCGCCAGCCCAAGGTCTTCAAGGACTACCATTCACTGCTCAGTCTCCCCGAGGTCGATGCGGTGCTGGTCCCGACATCCTGGAACTCGCACCTCCCGATCGCCATCGACGCGCTGGAGGCCGGCAAGTACGCCGCCATCGAGGTCGGCGGGGCATCGTCCCCTCGACGAGCTCTGGCGTCTCGTCCATGCCTGCGAACGGACGCGGACGTCCTGCATGATGCTGGAGAACTGCTGCTACGGCCGGAACGAACTGATGGTGCTCAACATGTCGCCTTTGCCTGTCTGTCTGGCGTTGAGGATGCCATTGCGAGGCCAGTCTACCCGTTGATCACGATTGCTGGTTCACCGCAACCTGCGGAGCATGTCGCGGTGTGTGCGTAAGGTGCGTGGGGGTTGCGTCACAAATTGATGGTAAATGTCACAAAACGCCATCTGGACACGCCGGCGCCGCCCCACTAGAATTCAAGGCCATCGGAGCCGAAACGCGGCGGCGGGACTTCAACGAAAAGGCGGAATGATGGATACGATGAAGACGAACCGGGCGGGGGCAACCGGGATTGCGCTGCCTCCCTGCGGGATGTGGGTGGGCAGCGGCGTCTACGGGATGAGCAAG
>CAYVJM010000226.1:0-4242 GCA_964451695.1 uncultured Lentisphaerales bacterium
CGCGCCGTTCGCCGGCGAAGAGGGCAGCGAGAAGTACCTCACGGTCGTTCGCGTCTACACGAACGGCACGCAGTATGTCGATCTGGACGCGAACTATGTCGATCCGGATTGGACGCTCGATGCGCCTCTCGTTTACGACGAAGTCAATTTCGGCGTTCGCCTGAACGCCGACACGACCGCCCTGACCGAAGGGCTGACGATCGAAGCCTACTACGGCGCCGATCCTGCTGGCGGCAATCCCGATCCCGTGATTGATCCGGTCATCCAGCCGATCAACTCCGGCAGCACGCCTGCGGTCGCGTTCGAGACGATCGGCGTAACCGAGTACTTCGCAGTGTCCTTCGTGGCGCCGGAAGCCGGCATCGTCTACACGCTCCAGACCCAGACCGCCTTGGGCGGCTCCTGGACGGACGAGACCGATCCGCTGGCGACCGTCGAGAGCACGGCGGCTGACGAGGAAATCACGCTGAAGGCCCCCACGGGCGGCGCGACGACCAAGTTCTACCGCGTGAAGGGCTCCACCGCCCAGTAATCTCGGCAGGCGGTTTTCCGACCGCCCCATCGTAGCCAAACGATGAACGAAGGCCTCCCTGAAAAGGGGGGCCTTCTTTTTTCGATTTGCATTGACAGTCCCTCCGACAAAGGCGAGAATGCGCGGGAGCTCCTGAATAGGGACAATGAAAGGGCAATATACCATGATGCGGATCGCGGCGATTGTGAACACGGGCAGGGCCATCGGGTTGCTGGCAACAGGGGCGGCGCTGGTCGCAGGCGCGCTGGAGACGCGGGGCGAACCGCTGGCGCTGGCGAGCGTCTTCTCCGACCACGCGGTCGTCCAGCGCGGAATCGCGGCCCCGATCTGGGGCGTGGCGGATCCGGGGCAGGACGTCCGGGTGTCGGTCGTTCGCGATGGCGATGTGAAGTTTTCCGCGCAGACGAAGGCCGACGCGCGCGGCAAGTGGCAGGTGAAGACGACGCCGTTCGAGGCGGGCGGTCCCTACGAGCTGAGCGCCTGGACGTCCGCGGACGACCGCGTGACGATCACCAACGTCCTTTTCGGAGACGTCTGGATCTGCTCGGGGCAGTCCAACATGGAGATGTCGTACCGGTGGGGTCTGACAAACGGCAAGGAAGACATCGAGACGAACGCCTTCGCGCAGGTCCGGTTGCTCAACGTGCCGAACAAGACGGCGATCGAGCCGGTGGAGACGTTCGACGCGAAGTGGCGCGTCTGCAACCCGGAGTCGGCAAAGGACTTCTCGGCCTGCGGGTACTTCTTCGGCGCGGCGCTCCATCGCGAGATGCCGGACGTGCCGATCGGCCTCGTCGACGTGACGTGGAGCGGCACGTACATCCAGACGTGGATGGCGCTGGATACGCTTGACAAGATCGATTCGCTTCGGGATGAAGTCGCGGCGCGCCGCGAGGCGATTCGCCATTGGCTCGACGGCGGTTCGGCGACGTTCGCGGCGGATCTGGCGGCGTGGCAGGCGAAGCTCGATCCGCTTTCGGTGGCCCCGGTGAAGCCGTTCGAAATCCGCTTCGACGACGCGGCCTGGAAGCGGGTCGAACTTCCCAGGACGTTCGAGGCGCACATCGAGCCGAACTTCGACGGCGTCGTCTGGTACCGGACGCGCGTGACGCTGACGGCGGAGCAGGCGAGCCGGGCGGCGGTGCTCAAGCTCGGTCCGATCGACGACGAGGACACGACCTACGTCAACGGCGTCAAGGTCGGCGGCATGACCCAGTACAACGCAGTCCGCTCCTACCCGGTTCCAGCGACGGCGTTGAAGGCGGGGGAGAACGTCATTGCCGTCAAGATCCTCGACAGCGGCTGGGCCGGCGGCTTCGTGGGCAAGCCCGAGTCGATGGCGCTGGAGACGTCGGGTGCGGTCATCCCGCTGGCCGTCGAGTGGGCGTATTGCGCCGGGACGAATCCGACTTCGCCCAAGCCGGAGAATCTGGGCGCGCCGAATGCGAATTCGTTCGCGGCCTGCTACAACGGCATGTTCATGCCGATCTTCCCGATGGGCGTCAAGGGGGCGATCTGGTACCAGGGTTGCTCGAACGTCGGCGGAGAGGTGCTCTACGACACCCTCTTCCGCGCGATGGCGGCGGATTGGCGCGCGAATCTGTCGGGCGGCTCCTTCCCGATCTATCTCGTGCAGCTCGCGGCGTTTGTCCAGACGCATCCCGAGCCGATCGACAGCGCCTGGGCGCGGATGCGCTGGACGATGACGCGGCTGGGCGAAGAGGTGGAGAACTCGGGAACCGCCGTGACGATCGACATTGGCAACCACACCGACATTCATCCCAAGGACAAGAAGTCCGTCGGGGAGCGGCTCGCCCGGCTGGCGCTGAACCGGACGTACGGACGCAAGGACGTCGTCGAGGCCGGGCCGATCCCGACCGGCGCGTCGAGCGCCGACGGACGCGTCATGGTGGCGTTCAAGAACGCGGCGGGGCTGCGGACCCGGGACGGCGGGGCGCTGGCGGGCTTCCAGGTCGCCGGTGCCGACGGGGCGTTCGTCTGGGCGAAGGCGGAAGTCGTTGGCGAGACGGTCGTCGTGACGGTTCCGGAAGGGATGGCGGCCAAAGAGGTCCGCCACGCCTGGGACGACTATCCCGTCTGCAACCTCGTCAACGGGGCGGACCTCCCCTGCGGGCCGTTCAGCCTGGCTGTCAAGTAGCCGTCGCACAACAGGCGGGGTCGTCGACCCCGGGGGCGGAGTGAGAAGGGAGTAGGGAGTAGGGAGTCGTTTCCGCCGGGGCTCCGCCCCAGACCCCGGCATGAGGCTCCGATACCTTTCCCCATGCGAAAACATCACCACGAAGGGCACGAAGATCACGAAGAGGCAATCCTGTAAGCTTCCTGGATCTTCGTGCTCTCTGTGCTCTTCGTGGTGAAAAGAGAGACAGGACTCCGGTGACGCGGCTAGCCGGGACGGCGTCGCCCCACCCTGGGTGGATGCTTCGCGAGTCCCCGTACGAAGCGGGGTAGGGCGAAGCCGTCTCGGCAAGCCGCGCGAAGGGTGAACGCTTCGCAAGGTTCTTTCCGGCAGGTTTTACTCTCTTCCCGCAGGCAGGCCCCTGCCTGCGGGTCCTGGCAGTTCGCTTTTCTGCGAAAGCCGCCGTCCGCGCGCAAGCGACGGCTGCCCCGTTTTCGCTTTTTTATGGCATGGGAGATGCTTAATTTTATCGGAGGCGTCTTTGCGGTTGAGGAAAGCGAAGGGCTTTGCTAGAATTCGGGTTTCAACGAGAGGTGTTGGGCGGGGTCGCGCGGGCCTTGCCTCATAGGATATGGAGTCAAGACAATGAGAACGACTTGGGCATTTTCCTTGAAGACGATGGCATGCGGCGCGGCCGCTCTGACGCTTGCGGCGGGAACAGAGGCCGCCGATCTGACCAGCGCCCAGATCAACCCGGGGACGGGGTTCGTCGCCGCGACGATGGCGCCCGGGACGCCCTGCAACGTCACCAATCCGCCGGTCCTCTCGGTGACGGCTTCCGGCTATGCCGCCGTCTGGGTGAACTTCCGCTACAAGGGGGCGACTTGGCGTCTGCCGATGACGAACGGCGTCGCGCCGTATTGTCTCGCCATGCCGGTCATCCCCGCCGGCGATGTCGAGTACCGCATCGAGGGCGGGGCGGCCTTCGACCCCTATTCCTTGACGAACGCTTTGGAGGCGCTTCCTTCATTGAGCACCTACTACAAGTACGTCAACACGGCCACCCTCTCCGAACAGCGCCTGCCGAATCTGGCGACGTGGTACACCACGAAGTTCCAGCCGGGGGGGTATACGGACGATTCCAAACTGCTGACCGATAACATCAACGACTTCTGGCGCTGCACGGCAGCCAGCATGAATTACGACGCAACCGTCAATTTGAAGGGTGCCAAGAACGCTGTTTCGCACTACTTGGATCCTGCGATCCGCTCGCGAGCCAAGCAGACAATCGGAAGCATCTGGTTCAAAGCGCGCTACACCGGCGACGAGGGAACGGGTACGTTGATCGTCGAACGTTCAACGAATGTCGATCCGAGCTATTCGCATGTGCTTCTCGAAATGATCGAAGTTCCCACAACAACGCAATGGGTGCAATATCGAGTCGATCTGAACCAGGACACCGCCAGCCACTACTACCGTCTCCGCCATCCGTCCGGCTCCGACTATGGCGCTTATCGCATCGAACTCAAGGACATCGTCTTCACGCCGGCCGTCGCCGACGTGGGGATTTCGA
>CAYVJM010000227.1:0-4240 GCA_964451695.1 uncultured Lentisphaerales bacterium
ACGCTGCTGGCGCTGCTCGACGATTTGAAGCGACGTCTCGAGAGCCGCAGCGCCTCGGCGTAGGCCGCAGGCGCCTCGGCGCGACGCTCATGGCCACTGCCGAGAACGGGAGTGGACTACCGCACGGCGATGAGGGTGCCGGGGATCGCGACGCGGGTCAGGGTGAAGGCATCGAACTTCGCGGCGGCGGCGCCGCTCGCAGGCGACTCCGCGTCGAACTGGACGCGCAAATGCGTCGCGCCATCCGGCGAGACCGACTCGAGGGTCAACCCCCGGGTCCATTCCCAGGCGTTGACGTAGGCATCAAGGTCTTTCGTCGTGCTGGCGATCGGGGTCATCGCGTTGTTCAGCCAGATCAGGCGCGCCGTGACGTTGGATCCGTTGTAGGGTGGTTCACCCGCCGCGGAGAACGTCAGGGTGTAGCGAAAGCCTGGCTTGACGCCGGGGACGTCCTGGTAGAATGCGCCGAAGGTTCCGCTCTTGTAGGCGGGCAGCGCCATGAGGTAGCCGTCGCCGTCGTCTGATCCCCAGCCTTCGCGGCCGGCGTCCTCGGTCGTCGGATGCTCCGTCCAGAAGTCGGCGTCGAGGACGTTGCCGTGGGCGAAGCCGGGGTTGAGGAGGAGGCCGGTGTATTCGGCCAGGGACATGGCGTCGAACTTCGCCGCGCCGCTGCCACCGCTGGGCAGAATGCTCGCATCGAACTGGACGCGCGCCCCGACCGCACCGGCGGGTGCGACGCCGGCGAGCACGATGCGCGTCCAGGAGACTCCCCCGGCCGTATAGGCGTCGAGGTTCGTCGTGACGCCGCCGATTACATCGTCGTCCGCATTGAGCCATAGGAGGCGTCCGGTGACGTCGGAGCCGTTCCACCCGCCATCGCCCTCCTGCCAGAACGAAAGGGCGTAGGTGTTGCCAGCCACGACGTTCGTCACGTCCTGGTGGAACGCGGCGAACGTGCCGGCGCCGCCGGCCCACCCGTTGAGGCCCATCAAGTAGCCGTCGCCGTCCTTCGAGCCCCAGGTGTGGCGGCAGGATAGCTCGAGACTGTTCTCGACCCAGACATCGGGATTGGTGTCCACGCCGTTGGTGAAGCCGCCGTTGAGAAGTTGGACGGCGGCGTCCGCCCGCGCGGCGACCAGCGCCAGGAGGGTCAGGCAGATCCACGTTCTGGTCATGTTCACGTTATACATGTTCATGGTTCTCGCTCCTGGGTCTTGTCGACCGGTTGTGGGATGGAATCAAACGCCTGCCTCCAACAGCCGGAGGCGCGGCGCGTTCACGGTTTGTCGGGTGCTTCGCCCATGGGGTTGACCTTCCATTCCGCCAGCAGGTACCACGCCTGCGAGGGGGTGAAGACACGTTTGTCGCCGCCTTCCCAGTCGGGCTTTCCGGAATACCAGGGCAGACCAACGGTCGCAGGGTCGGCGCGACTGGACACAAGGGCCTTGCGCAACTCGCCGAGGAGCAAGTCCGCCTCGGCGTCGCGGCCGGCGACGCGGTAGGCAACAGCCATCTGGCCGGTGCCCTCGAACCAGATGCGGTCGCGGACGAGGCGGTCGGAGAAGCCTGTGACGGCACACCGCGTCCCTTCGGCGAGATGCGTGCAGCGAAAGAGGCGCTCGGCCGTCGTCAGCGCCGAAACGTAGTTGGTGCCCAACGCGGCGATGCCCCAGGAGACACCGTCGAGAGCGGGTTCGTTAACGGTCGAACCCATCCGGAAGTGTTGCTTCTCCGGTATCCAGGCGAAGCTTTCGAGCCACTGGCGGACTCGGGCGCGCGCCTCTGGGCGGTCAACGAGGGCGGCGTAGCAGTCGAGGTTCCCCTCCGTGGACTTGGCGCGAATCGGGCCGTTCTTGGAAAAGCCGGACCAAACGCCACCATCGGCGTCCTGGAGCGAGACAATCCAGTCGGCGATCTTCCGGGCGAGGGAGGCGTAGCGGTCGTCGCCGGTGGCGACGCGGTATCGGTTGAGAGCGATCAGCAGCCAGGCGTTGTCACCGACCCAGCGATCGGAGTCGCGGTGCGGAGTGGCGGAACGCGCGTCCCAGAGCTGGTGGAAGCCGCCGGGCGCGGCGAAGGCTTCGTCGGCCTGGGCGGCGAAGACGTCGAAAATACGCTCGGCGCGCGCGACGTCGCCCCGATGGACGAAGCAGATCGCGGCGAGGGCGTTGGCATAGACGCCTGCGAGGGCGTCGCCCTCCTGGTTGCCGAGGAGGCCCGATTCGCCCTGCTGATCCAGAAGCCAGCGGTAGGCCGCATCCTCGGGCGCCTCGCCGCCGACGCGGGCGCAGGCGCAACCTGCGACGACTGCGGCGCAAAAGCCGGCGGCCAGGCCGGCGGCCACGTACCGTCGCGCTGAGGACATGCAAATACAACGGGAAGATTTCGTTTGCATTTTTCGGCTCCGGGGAATAGTATTTCAAATGTTGTAACCGGTTACAAGCCTAATTTTTCAGGGAAAGATGAACGCCACGCTCGCCGACGTCTGCCGCAAATCCGGCCTTTCCAGCGCCACCGTCTCCCGCGTCATCAACGGGAGCAGTCTCGTCCGTCAGGAGACGCGAGAGCGCGTCCAGCGCGCGATGGCGGCGCTCGACTACCATCCCTCCCATGCGGCGCAGACCCTCGCCAAGCGCCGCACCGACACGCTCGGCGTGCTCTACCCGCATATCGCGAGCGGCTTCTTCGCCGAGATCCTGCGCGGAATCGAGGAGGTCGCCGCCGACAGCGGCTTCCAGGTCCTGACGCTCTTCGCGCACCGGGGCGCCCAAGGCATCGAGCGCATCAACTCCTTCACGGCCAAGGGCCGCGTCGACGGTCTCATCGTCCTCAATCTCGAATTCCCCGACGACGTAGTCCGCTCCCTCGCCGACCGCGGCGTCCCGACCGTGCTGCTCGACCGTCCCGTGCCAGGCTCGGGCCTCTCCACCGTGGAGATCGACAACGCCGCCGGCGCCGACGCGCTGATGTCCCACATCCTCGGGCATGGTCATCGGGAGGTGCTCGTGCTGGCCGGACCGCGCAACAGCTACGACGGCAACGCGCGCTGGCGGGGCTGCGCGCTGGCGGCCCGCCGCTTCGGCATCGATCTCGGCGACGCGCAACGGATCCGCGGCGACTTCAAGGAGGAGGTCGGCGCCGCCGCCATGGCGCGGTGGCTCGACGAGAAGGGGCGTCCGCCGCAAGCGATCGTCGCCCTCAACGACGTCATGGCGCTCGGCGCGTGGGACGTGCTCAGGCAACGCGGTCTTCGCGTTCCCGAGGACGTTGCGATCGGCGGCTTCGACGACGGCGAGACGGCCCGCCACGTCGGGCTCACGAGCGTCCGCGTCCCGCTTTGCGACATGGGGCGCGAGGCCTGCCGCCTCGCCCTCGCGCAACTCAACGGAGAAACGCCCCCCGAACGGATCGTCGTGCCCGCCGAATTGGTGGTCCGCCGCTCGTGCGGCTGCGGAGGAGAACACCGATGAACAATTCCGCCCGAATCCTGCTCGCCGCCGTCACGGCCATTTTCGTCGCGGCCTCCGTTCGCGCCGCCGAGAGCGACGAGGCGTTTCTCGACGATCTGCAGCGCCGCAGTTTCGCCTTCTTCTGGGAGACGGCGAATCCGACGAACGGCCTGATCCCGGACCGGGCGCGCGCCGACGGCACGGCGCGCGGCGGGGAGGCGAGCATCGCCTCCGTCGGGTTCGGCCTCGCCGCCCTCCCCATCGGCGCGGCGCGCGGCTGGGTTCCCCACGACGCGGCGCGCGAGCGCGCCGCCGTCACGCTGCGGACGTTCCTCGACACGGTCGAGGGCACGAACGGCTTCTTCTACCACTTCGTGGACATGGAGACGGGCCGCCGCAAGTGGAACTGCGAACTCTCCTCCATTGACACCGGGCTCTTCCTCGCCGGCGTCCTCACAGTGCGCCAGGCGTTCCCGGAGTCCGCCGAGATCGCCGAGATGGCCCAGCGTCTCTACGACCGCGTGGACTGGCCCTGGATGCTCAACGGCGGCAAGACCCTTGCGATGGGCTGGACGCCCGAAGGCGGCTTCCTCGACGCGCGATGGGACGGCTACAGCGAGCATCCGATCCTGACGCTCCTCGGCATGGGCTCGAAGACCCACCCGCTGCCAGCGGACTTATGGAACGCCTGGCGACGCGAACCGGTCGGCACCTTCGAGGGCATGACATTCCTCCAGTGTCCGCCGCTTTTCACGCACCAGTTTTCCCACGCCTGGGTCGACTTCCGCGGC
>CAYVJM010000228.1:0-4233 GCA_964451695.1 uncultured Lentisphaerales bacterium
AGTCCATCGTGGCGGTGCCTTCATGCACCTCCCCGAGCTTGTGGACGACCCCGGCGTAGTACAGGATCCTCTCGGATACCGTCGTCTTTCCGGCGTCGATGTGGGCGATGATGCCGATGTTCCTCACATCCGCAAGCGCATGCGAACGGCCCGCATCTTGCGCGCCGCCCCCGCTCTTGCCCTTGGATGAAGCATCGCCACTCACAAAACAACCTTCCGGAAAATGCCTACTACGAAACTTGGATTGTCAAAGAACCTGGAAACCGCGGCCGCCGAAGCGGCCCGCTCCGGCCGCCCCGAGGACGGCCAAAGCCAGAAACGTCAGCGCCAACCTACCACGCGTAATGCGCAAAGGCCTTGTTGGCCTGAGCCATCTTATGCGTGTCGTCGCGCTTCTTGATGATGTTGCCCTGGTTGTTGTACGCGTCGAGAAGCTCCAGAGCGACCGCCTTCGGCATGCCCACGCCGCGACGGCCAGCCGCATACTGCGTCAGCCAGCGAAGCGCCAGCGCGAGCTGGCGGTTCGGCTTGATCTCAACCGGAACCTGGTACGTCGAACCACCCACGCGGCGGCTCTTCACCTCCACGCGCGGCTTCATGTTGTTCACGGCCTTGTTCACGACCTCCAGGGGATCCTCTCCCTCGACCTTGCGGCCGATCTCGTCGATCGCCCCGTAGACGATCGTCTCGGCGACCGTCTTCTTGCCCTTGATCATGAGATAGTTGATCATGTGCGCGACCATCTCGCTCCCGAACTTCGGGTCGATCTGCTTGGGGCGCTTGATTGTCTTCCTTCTTCTTGACATGGATGCGGACTCCGATTACTTGGCCGGGGCGGCCTTGGGACGCTTCACGCCGTACTTCGAACGGCTCTTCTTGCGGTTGTTCACGCCCAGGCAGTCCAGCGAACCGCGGACGACGTGGTAGCGCACGCCCGGCAAGTCAGCCACGCGGCCGCCACGCACCAGCACCACGCTGTGCTCCTGCAGATTGTGACCCTCGCCGCCGATGTAGGCGGTCACTTCGTACCCGGTGGTCAGACGCACGCGACAGACCTTGCGCAACGCCGAGTTCGGCTTCTTCGGAGTCTGCGTCTTGACGAGCAGACAGACGCCGCGCCGCTGCGGACAGTTCTTCAACGCAGGCGACTTGCTCTTGTACTTGAGCTGAGTCCTGCCTTTTCTAACAAGCTGGTTGATGGTGGGCATAGATGTAATTGTCCTGATCTTTGCAAGGAAGTGAGACTTTAGCATAGTCCGACGGACCTTTGCAAGTGGAAATCTACAAAAATTTGCGACCCTTTTCTTCATTCCCCGGATCGTGTACAATTACCCGCAATATCACAACTGGAAACCCTTCTGCCATGATCTTCGAAGTCCCCGTCATCGCCCAGTCCGACGTCCTCGTCGTCGGCGGCTCGTTCCACGCCATCGCCATCGCCCTCGATCTTCGCCAGGCCGGCCTCTCCGTCCACGTCGCTACGCCGTACTCCTATCTCGGCGAAGACCTCTGCGCCACGCTCGACCTGCAGAGCCCGAAGGACGACGACTACCGCCGCCTGATGGGCACGGACGCCACGCTCTGCCCCGCCGAAATCAAAAGCCGCCTCGACAAGGCCCTGATCGACGCCGACATCGACTTCCTCTTCGAAATGCGCCCCGTGCGCCCGATGCGCAATGCCAAAGGACGGATCTGCGGCGCCCTCTTCGCGGATCGCGGCGGCTTCCACGCCATCGCCGCCAAGGTCGTCGTCGACGCCACTTGGCGCGCGACGTTCGCCCGCGAGGCAGGCGTCCCCATGCGCCCGTTCGCGCCTGGACGGCGCACGATGACGATGTTCGCTATCGGCGGCGCCCCGGAAGGCCGCCCCGACGTGCGCGTCGAACGCCTGCCCGAGCCCGTCGTCTACAAGGATCGCACCTTCGCGGCCTTCAAGCTGGCGATGGACTGGAACTTCGACGGCCCCACGATGTTCGACTTCGCCGCCGCCAACGCGGCCTTCCGCAAGGCCGCGTGGTCGCCCGACGGAGTCGCCTACCCCGACCTCGTCCGCGTCGATCTCGACGACGGCGTGGACGCGGACTTCGCCCCCTCCCCCGCACTGCCCGTCTTCGCCGGCGCGCACGTTTCGGCGGAAGCCGTCCGCGCCCTCGCGGCGAAACTCCCCGCGTCGAAGCCGGCCGGCTTCGGCGAAACGCCGATCGCCCATCCCTTCGACGTCGTGAGGCGCGACGTCTCGTTCCGCTTCAAGGGCCGCCCCGTCCTCCCCTTCGAATTGAACGCGCTGCCCCTCGTCGGCGACTGCGACGTCTTCGTCGCGGGCGGCGGCACCGGCGGCGCCCCGGCCGCCATCGGCGCCGCGCGAGAAGGCATGCGCACGATCTGCGCCGAAAACCTCGCGCAGCTCGGCGGCGTCATGCTCGCGGGCCGCATCGGCTCGTATTACTACGGCAACCGCGTCGGCTTCACCCAGGAAATCGACCAGGGCATCACGGCGATGGGCCCGAACCCCGACTTCGACACGAAGAAGGGCGGCATGAACGTCGTCTGGAAAAACGAATGGTTCCTCGAAAAGGCCACCGAGCGCGGCGCGACGATGCTCTTCGACGCGCTGACGGCCGCCGCCGCGATGGACGGCAAGCGCGCCTGCGGCGCCGTCGTCGCGACGCCGTTCGGCACGGGCGTCCTCGCCGCGAAGTTCGTCATCGACGCAACGGGCAATTCCGATTTCGCGGCCGCCGCCGGCGCCGAGACGATGTGCGACCTCCGCGGCGAGCCGGCCGTGCAGGGCGCGGGGCTTTCGCCCGTGGTGATCGGCAACAACTACACGAACACGGACTTCACCTTCGTCATGGACGGCGACATCGTCGACGCCACCCGCGCCTTCGTCACGGCGCACGCGAAGTTCCCCGAGGGCTTCGACATCGTGCCGATCCTCAACACGCGCGAACGCCGCCGCATCCTCGGCGACCTCGTGCTCCAGCCCCAGGACTTCTTCGCCAACCGCATCTACGCGGACACGATCAACCGCGCGTGGAGCAACTTCGACACGCACGGCTACATCATCCACCCGATGTTCATGCTCAAGCCCACCGCGCACGACGCGCGCTTCGCCAACGTCCCGCTGCGCGCGCTGCTGCCCCGCGGCTTCGAGGGCATCGCCGTCACCGGCCTCGGCGTCAGCGCCCACCGCGACTGCATGCCCCTCATCCGCATGCAGCCCGACGTCCAGAACCAGGGATACGCGGCAGCCCGCGCCGCCGCCATGGCGATCCGCGGCGGCGTCTCGATCCGCGCCATCGACGTCCGCGCCCTCCAGAAGACGCTCGTCGCCGAGGACATCCTCCCGGCATCCGTCCTCGACGAAACCGACGTGGCCTGCACCCACATTGACAACGACGAGTACCACGACATCGCGCGCGTTTTCGTCGACACCCAGGCGGCGCTCGGCGACCTCCAGGCCAAGCTCGCGGCGAATCCCGCCGACGTCGAGACCGCCGCGACGCTGGCGTTCCTCGGCGACGCGTCGGGTCGCGACCTGCTCGTGAAGACGATCGCCGACGCAGACTGGGACGAAGGCTGGAACTACCGCGGCATGGGCCAGTTCGGACCCTCGATGAGCCCGCTGGACGCGAAGATCGTCGCCCTCTCGACGATCGGCGGCGATCCGGACGTCGTGCTGGCGAAGCTCAGGACGCTGACGATCGCGCACGCTTTCTCGCACATTCGCGCCGTCTGCCTGGCGCTGCTCCGCCGGCCAGACCCTCGCGCCGCCGCCGCCCTCAAGCAGTTGCTCGCCGCGCCCGGCGCCGCCGGTCACGCCATCGTCACGATGCGGGACGCCCTGGCCTCGAACCGGCCCGAATGGAACGACACGACCGTCCGCAACGCCCAGCTCAGGGAGCTGTACCTGGCCAAGGCGCTGGCCGCGTGCGATCCGAAGTCCGCGACGGCGCGCCGCATCCTCCGCGCCTACGCCGAAGGCATGCAGGCCATCTACGCCCTCTTCGCCGGCGCCTGAGCGGGCCCGGAGACGCTGGGCGTCCACAGACCGCGCGCGTCGGCATAATCAAGGCGCTGGGGCTTGCGTTCCCGACAGCCACGCCGCGACCTGCTCGGGAGCGGAAACACCGCCGTGATGCACCACGTTCCCGTTGATCAGAACGGCGTCCCAGGTTCGTATTCGGTCAGTCGGCGGGGGTCTCGGCATTTTGATGCGAGGCTGATCGGAAG
>CAYVJM010000229.1:0-4225 GCA_964451695.1 uncultured Lentisphaerales bacterium
CGCTGCGTATCGATCGCCTACGCCTTGCGGCTCGTCGCCCCCTCCTCGCGCACGGATTCTCTGTCCTTCAGGGCGAACCGGCCGCGGTCGGTCTTGACGAACCGTCCCGCGTCGCCCTTGATGGCGATCTCGCGCAGGATCGCCGCGTAGAGCGTGCTGGCGGGCGTCTTGCCCGTGCGCGGCATCCAGAGCCCGCGCGCAGCGGCCTGCGCGACGAGATCCTGGCAACGCATCGGCTCGGCGGCGCCCTGCAGGATCCCGGCGGCGGCGTCGATCAGGCTTCCGGACCTTGCGCCGGAGGGCTTGGACTTGCCGCCGTTCGCGCCACGCGCGCCCGTGTCCGCGCCGGACGCGGCCTCCGGCTCCCTGGTCGTCTCCAAGCCTTGGGGCGCGTCGTTCGCGACCTCGGGCGCGACGGGCGCGTCGTCGAACTTCCGGGTCCACGTCTTCGCCGGGACCTTGGCGGTCGCGGCCGGCGTCTTGGCGACATTGGTCTTGGCGTTTTTCGGAGTTGCCTCCTTCACGGCCTTCTCTTGCTTCCCAGCGTCTTTCGTTCCGTTCTTCTTCATGGCGTCTCTCCTCTTCTCGTTTCGGCCGACGGCACCATGCCCCGGCCCAGTTCTTCTTCAGTCGTTCCCCAGCGCTTTGGCGACGGCCGCGCGGGCGACCTCGCCTCGGCTGGTCGGGTCGGCCGCATAGTACTCGAGCGCGGCGAGCAAATCGGGCGCGGCCGCCATCAGGCGGGCGTTCGCGTTTCTCGTCTCCAGCGCGATGTTGACGTTCTTGTGGACGTCGGCCAGCAGTGCGCCGGGGCCGTTTTGAACCCAGAGCCAGCCAGGGGGATTGTAAGCGGCCTCCACGGCCTTCCACGGCCCTGGTGTGTGTCGTGCGTCGTTGGTCTTCATGTTCATCTCCTTTGGGTTGCGCCCGGCGTTTCGCCGGACGGGTTGATGTCACTTGCTCTGCACAATCGTCATCTGGAACTCGCGGAGGTCCTTCATCCGGATCACGAGGCCTTTGTTCGTGGTCATGATTCCGACGTCTTCGAAAGTCCGTATCGAGTCGATGGCCGCCAGTTCGGCGGGCGGTTGAATATCGGCATCGGCGTTGAGCCCGTCGACGGCGTCCTCGAGGAGGGCGGCGAGTGCGTATTCCAGCGTTTGCTCGTTCATGATGTCGCTCCTTTCCGGTTACCGCTTCTTGGTGGTGATCGCGTCGAGGATCTCGCCGCCCTCGACGCCTTTGAGGAACCCGACCGCTTCGCCCAGCAGTTCGCGGACGTGGCCCAGGCTGCCGGCGATCGGCCAGCCGTCCTCGAACATCTCGCGGTCGTCGAGTTCGGCCTCGAGCATTTTCATGAGCCGGGCGATGTGCGCTCGCATGGTGCGGCAGGCGGCCTTCGGGGTCTCGTTTGTCCTGGCATTTTCGTTCATTGCAACTCCTTTGTTGATAATGGTTTGTGTCCCTTTTTACGCCACACATGTTTGCTCGAACCGTGGAGAACATCAACTGGAATGTTCCGCCTGCGCGTTTTTTTCTTTTCGCGTAAGTCTTTGAGCGAGCGCGACATGCCGAATCGCGAGGAACTTCACCGAAGAATATCTACTCGAAAGAACCGGAAGGAGGCGGAATGAGCGCCTCGGAATCGCCCCGGATCACGTCGCTCGAGCCCGGCCAGCTCGCCCGCCTGCTTTCCGCCGCGGGGCAGCGGAGCATTGACGAGTCGATGATCCGGGCCGACATCGAATCGGGCGCGCCGGTCAACGCGGACGGCACCCTCAACCTCGTCCACTACGCGGCGTGGCTTGTGAAGCAGGCGGCGGCGCGCGGCCAGGAGGAAGGAGGCGACACGTGACGGACGCCCCCGCCTCCCGCGCCGCGCTGGACGTGCGCCAGATGCGCCCGTCGCTTCTGGCGCGCCTGCTCAACTCGACCCCGCTGGGCGAGGTGATCGGCGAACGCCAGTTGCGCCGCCACCGCACCCGCGCCGGATTCCGCATCGGCGACGAGCGCCACGTCGACTTGCTGCGCTACGCCGCGTGGCTGGTCTGGTCGCGACACCATCCGGAGCCGGCGGCGGCGCCCCGCGACTACGAGGCGATGAAGGAGGCTGCGCGGGCGCGCAACGCCCAGCTCTCGGCCACGGGGCGCGACATCGGGGCCATCCCGGAGGTCGTCGACCCGGCGCGGAAGGCGCGCGCGGCGACGAGCTTCCGGTACTTCTGCGAAGCCTACTTCCCCGAGACCTTCCGGCTCGCCTGGTCGGACGACCACCTGAAGGTCATCGCGAAGATCGAGACGGCCGTGCTGCACGGCGGACTCTTCGCGATGGCCATGCCCCGCGGAAGCGGGAAGACGACCCTCGCCGAAACCGCCTGCATCTGGGCGATGCTCACGGGCGCGCAGGAGTTCGTCTGCCTGATCGGCTCGGACGCCGGGCACGCCCGCGGCATGCTCGAGAGCATCAAGGTCGAGTTCGAGACCAACGAGCGGCTGCTCGGGGACTATCCCGAGGTCGTCTTCCCGATCCACGCGCTCGAGCGCATCCACAACCGGGCCAAGGGCCAGCTCTGCGGCGGCAAACCCACGCGCATCGTCTGGACGGCGGACGAGATCGTGCTGCCGACCGTCCCCGGCAGCCGGGCCTCGGGGGCGATCATCCGCGTGGCGGGGATCGAGAGCCGCATCCGCGGCATGAAGTTCAAGCGGGCCGACGGCCGGCCGGTGCGTCCGTCGCTGGTGGTGCTCGACGATCCGCAGACGGACGAGTCGGCGCGCAGCGAGCAGCAGATCCGCGCGCGCCTGGAGACGCTCAACGGCGCGATCCTCAACCTGGGCGGCCCCGGCCAGAAGATCAGCGGCATCATGCCCTGCACCGTGATCCGACCGGGGGACATGGCCGACCAGATCCTCGACCGGGAGAAGCATCCCGCCTGGCAGGGCGAGCGCACCCAGCTCGTCTACGCCTTCCCTCGGAACGAGAAGCTCTGGAGCGCGTACGCGCAGATCCGCGCCGACAGCTTCCGCAACGACGGCGACGGGCGCGAGGCCACGGACTTCTACCGGCGGAACCGCGCCGAGATGGACGCGGGGGCCGTCGTCGCCTGGGAGGCGCGCCACAACGCGGACGAGCTCTCGGCGATCCAGCATGCGATGAACCTGCGTCTGCAGGACGAGCGGGCGTTCTGGGCCGAGTACCAGAACCAGCCGCTGCCGCCGGAGCAGGGGGAGTCCGAAGACCTCGACGCCGCCGCCATCGCCGCCAAGGTCAACGCGCATCCGCAGGGGCTCGTGCCCATCGGCGCCAGCCACCTGACGATGTTCGTCGACGTCCAGGGCAAGGCGCTCTTCCACATGGTCGTCGCCTGGGAGGACGACTTCACCGGGTACGTCGTCGACTACGGCACCTACCCGGAGCAGCCCCGGCGCGGCTTCACGCTGCGCGACATCCAGCGGACGCTCTCCCGCGCCGCGCCGGGAGCCGGGCTGGAGGGCTCGATCTACGCGGGCCTGGAGAAGCTTGCCGCGGACTGTCTCGGGCGGATCTGGATGCGCGACGACGGGGCCGCGATGCGCGTCGAGCGATGCCTCGTCGACGCCAACTGGGGGCAGTCCACGGACGTGGTGTACCAGTTCTGCCGCCAGAGCGCCCACGCCAACGTCGTCATGCCCAGCCATGGGCGCTACGTCGGGGCGTCGAGCGTGCCCTTCAGCGAGTACAAGCGCAAGAAGGGGGAGCGGGTCGGGCTCCACTGGCGCATCCCGAACGTGCAGGGACGTCGGCAGGTGCGCCACGCCCTCATCGACACCAACTACTGGAAGAGCTTCGTCCAGGCCCGTCTCGCCGTGGCGATGGGCGATCCGGGGTGCCTCTCGCTCTACGGGCGGAATCCGCAGGAGCATGAATTGCTGGCGGCGCATCTGACCGCCGAGTACCGCGTGAGGACCGAGGCGCGCGGGAGGTTGGTCGACGAGTGGAAGTTGCGCGCGAGCGGACTCGACAACCACTGGCTCGACTGCCTGGTGGGATGCGCGGTCGCGGCCTCCATCCAGGGCGCGGTCCTGCCCGGCACGGACGCCCGGTCGGGTCCGCCCCGCGCGCCGGTCAGGCTCTCGGCGATCCGCAAGGGGAAGAGCGTCCGTTGAGATTCGGAGATCCCGCGAACGGATCTACTTGTTCTTGAACTGGCGAACGTTTTGGGCCTTCCACAGCAAGAGCGGATGG
>CAYVJM010000230.1:0-4190 GCA_964451695.1 uncultured Lentisphaerales bacterium
TACTTTCATCTCGGAAACCTCGACATGCTCCCAATCATGCAGTGAAAATCACACGGAAAACCCGGAAGGGCCAAAAACAAAAGTGCGGTTGGGAAACCGTGCGGCGTTCGCAGGGGATGCTTGAGGGATGTGAACATGAATCGCGGTGTCGGTGTGATGTTGGCGGGTTGCGTGTCGGTTGTGTTGATGGCGACGGCGGCGAGGGCGGAGTCCTTCACGGAAGGCGACTACACCTACGCCACGAACGGCCTCGGACAAGCCGTGGTCGTCGGCTTCAACGCGGGGTACCAGGGCGCGCTCGCCATCGCTGACACGCTGGGGGGCTTGCCCGTCGCGGGCATCGACGACTACGCCTTCTCCGATTGCGCAGGCATCACCGCGATCACCGTTCCCGCAGGCGTCAGCGCCATCGGCGAGGGCGCCTTCGAGGGGTGCGCCGCGCTGCGCACCCTCACGTTGCTCCAGGATCTTTCCGATTTCGACGCCTCGTTCGTGATGGGCTTCGACTGCGCGGCGCTGACCCACGTTGTGGTCGGCCCCGGCGTCACCGTGATCGGCGACGGTGCCTTCGCCGACTGCTCGGGTCTGCTCGAGGTCGCGCTGCCCGACGGGCTCGCCGAGATCGGCCCGGGGGCGTTCTTCGCCTGCGAAGGACTCGCATCCTTCGCAATCCCCGAGAGCGTCGTCTCCCTGGGCGCGGGTGCCTTCGAGCGCTGCACCAGGCTGACGGACATCCGGATCCCCGACCTCGTGACGAACGTCCCCGGCTATGCCTTCTACAGTTGCACCTCCTTGACCAACGTACTGATCGGGAGCGGCGCAGAGGACATCGGTGCGTGGGCGTTTTTCGGCTGCACGTTGCTCCCGGCCGTCACCATCCCGGCCAACGTCCATTCCGTGGGCGAAGGCGCACTCGAAGGTTGCACTGCGTTGAAGTCCATGACGCTGCACAACGACCTCGCCGCCTTCCGAGCCGATTTTGCGATGGGCTGGGACGTGGGCGTGCTGGAACAGGTCGTCGTCGGCAACGGCGTCCGCGACATCGGCCCCGGCGCGTTCGAAGGCTGCGACGGCCTTGCGTCGCTGACGCTTGGGGACGGCGTCACCAACATCGGCGCGAGGGCGTTCGCCGACTGCTCCGGCTTGGTGGAGGTCGTCGTCCCCGCCGGTGTCACGGCGATCGGCGACGGCGCCTTCGAGGGATGCTACAGACTGATGAGCCTCGTGCTGAACCAAGACCTGTCGGCGTTCCGCGCGGACCTGGCGTTGGGCTACACGTGCGATGGCCTGGAGTACGTCTTCGTCGGCGAGGGCGTGGCCTCGATCGGCCCCGGCGCCTTCGAAGACTGTTCGGGGCTCCATGAGGCGACGCTGCCCACCAGCGTGACAAACATCGGCGCAAACGCCTTTTCCGGTACCGCGCTGGCGGGAATCGAACTGCCTGCCGGCCTCGTGTCCATCGGCGACAAGGCGTTCGCCTACTCAGAGCTGACCAACATCGTGTTTGGCGCGAACGTGGCCTCGATCGGCGCGGGGGCCTTCTCGTATTGCGCCAGCCTGACTTCCGTTGCGATTCCCGCCGGCGTCACATCCATTGGCGCCGACGCCTTCCTTCGGTGCCCGGCGCTGACCGCCATTGTCGTGAGCCCCGCGAACGCCGCCTACGACAGCCTGGACGGCGTCCTGTTCGACGCGACCCGCTCCACCCTGCTGGCCTATCCCGGAGGCAAGGTCGGCGCGTACGAAGTGCCGGCCTCCGTCGTCCACATCGCCTCGAACAGCTTCCACTCCTGCGCGGGCCTGACCGATTTGACCATTCCCGGCCATGTCGCCACGCTGGGCGAAAACGCCTGTCGCGGCTGCTGGGCGATCACGAACCTGACGCTCGGCGCCGGCCTCGCGGACATCGGCCCGTACGCCTTCTACGGATGCAACCACCTGCCGACGCTCGCGGTTCCCGGCAGCGTGACGAACCTCGCGACCTACGCGCTGGGCAACCAGTCGGCCTTGAGCAACCTAGTCCTCGGGGCGGGCCTCGAGACGCTGGGAGACTTCGCGCTGTCCTATTGCACGAAACTGAAGACGCTCGAACTGCCCTCGACCCTGACGCATCTGGGGCGAGGCGCGTTCATGGGATGCTCGGCGCTCGAGGTCTTCGCCGTCGCGCCGGGAAATCCCGTGTTCGCCACGCTGGACGGCGTCCTGTTCAACCAGACCGCCCACACCCTGACGACGTACCCGCCAGCCCGCACGAACACGCTCTACGCCCTGCCTCCGGGGACGCTCGGGATCGACGACTACGCCTTCCTCTCCTGCGGCAAGCTCGAGTCCGTGACGTTCCCCGACGGGCTGACGTCGATCGGCGCGTCGGCGTTCCGCTATTGCAGCGGACTCGTCCGCGTCACCCTGCCCGACGGGCTCGCCACCCTCGGCTCGAACGTCTTCAACGGCTGCACCAAGCTGACCTCCGTCGGGATCCCCGGAACCGTCGCACTCCTCGGCGCATCCGCCTTCAGCGGCTGTTCCGCACTGACGAACGCGACCTTCGGCGCCGGCGTCGCGAACATCGGCAACGACGCGTTCAACTCATGCTCCAAGCTGGTCTCGGCGCAGATCCCCAACTCCGTCACGAACATCGGGTCCCGCGCCTTCTACGGCAACGGCTCCCTGAAGAACCTCGTTCTCGGCGACGGCGTCGCGACCCTCGGCGCGGAAGCGTTCCGCAACGACTACACACTGACCTCGCTGGTGCTGCCCGCGAGTCTGGTCTTCGTCGGCGACCAGGCTTTCCGTAACTGCTCCGCGCTGAGCCGGATGCTCTTCCTCGGCGACGCGCCGACGCTGGGCGGAGCATCGGTGTTCCAGTACATGCCGGCCACCGTCTACTACCGTCCAGGCGCCCAAAATTGGCCTCTCAGCTTCGGCGGGCGCCCGACAGCCTGCTGGAACCCCTCGCCCCAAGCTGGCGCGGCCTTCGGGTTCACGTCCGGAGGATTCGGCTTCACCGTGGTCGGTAACGCCGACATCCCCGTCCGCATCGATTTCGCCGAGGATCTCGCGTCCGAGAACTGGACGCCCCTCGTCAACGGCACGCTCGGCGCCTCGGGCACCCTGCGCGTCGACGACCCGGCCTCGCCGGATCGCCCCTCGCGCTTCTACCGCATCGCGTTCCCCTAACCAGGCATAACGAAACCATGGACGGTCTTGTACAGCGAATCTGGCGGGTTGCAACGTGGCTTCGCGACCATCTCGACGAGCTCCACGAGACGGCAACGCTCGCCGAAATGGCGGGTGGTTTGATCGGGCTTCTGGGCGGAATCGTCGGGACCTGGGCGAGCATCCGCAACACGGGCGGACCGCGCGAACGGGCGTTCGTCGTCCGGGCCTGCGTCGTGGTCTGGGCGGGGGGCATCGTCTTTCTGGCGCCGTGGCGCCATCTGCTCTGGATCCCCTACGGCATTCTGCTGCCGCTGGGAATCATCACGTGGAACCGGGCGCAACAGCGCATCCGGCGAGAGGAGACCGAAGGAGCGAAGGAGTCGAGGTAGCCGGCGGAATCGATTCAAACGAATCATTCGATTCCTTCGATTCTCTCGAAAGACAGGAAAACAAAATGAAAATGAAACGAATCATGCTCGCGACGGCCGCCCTTTGGGCGATCGCGCACACGGTGGCCTGCGCCGAAACCATCCAGATCGGCGACGGCACGAGCAACACCGCCTACGTCCCGACCTACGGATGGTTCGACTACAGTTGGTCCGACTCGATCTACCTGAAGGAGGAGATCGGCGACACCTGCGTCATCACCGGACTGTCGTATTACGTGACGAACGAACCCTACGAGTACACCATGTCCAACCAGAGGATATTCCTGCTCGAGACCAATCGCGCGTCGTTCGACGCGGCTGCCTACGAGGATCCCGCCGTCTCCGGCGCCGCCGCCGCGTTCGACGGCACCGTGACCTGGAACGGCAGTGGCTGGCATTCCATCCCCTTCGACACGCCATTCGATTTCTCCGGCGAGGCGAACCTCGTGATCCACTGGGAGAACCGGGACGGAAGCTGGGGCTACGGCTATCCGCGCTTCGCCTACACGACGCGGAGCGCCCGGGCGATGTATAAGTCAAATCGGGCCTGGCCCCAGAAAAAACGAAGAGAAGAAAAAACGGGCCTAGCACCTAAAAAAGTAA
>CAYVJM010000231.1:0-4187 GCA_964451695.1 uncultured Lentisphaerales bacterium
CGCGCCATCGTCTGGATCGGCCTCAACCCCTCGACGGCGGACGAGAACCAGCTCGACCCCACGCTCCGGCGCATCCGCGGCTACTCGATGGCCTGGGGCTACAACGCCTTCCACATGCTCAACCTCTTCGCCTACCGCGCCACCGATCCGCAGGCGATGCGGCGCGCCGCCGATCCCGTCGGCCCCGACAACGACCGCTGGATTCTCGAGACGGCCGCGAAAGCCGATCTCGTGATGTGCGTCTGGGGGCGGCATGGCTTGTTCCTCGACCGCCAGCGGTACGTGCTGGATCTGCTCGCGGGCTTCAACCTCATGTGCCTCGCGAAGACCTCGGACGGCATCCCCAAGCACCCGCTCTACCTCAAGGGCGATTTGACGCCGGTCCCGATGTAGTCGCGGCCGGGAGCACCCGAGACGCAAAGAGCCGAGCCAACTCCATTGCCGGACATTGCGTCTTGTGGTATGATGAACCGCGATGAACCTCAACAGCCCTGGAGATCATCCACACATGGAATTCGGAATCTGCTCTGAACCGGATATCGCGGAAGCCGCTCGCGCGGCTGGCTTCGCCTTCATCGACGCCAACTTCGGCGACCTGCTCAAGCCCGCCGCTTCCCAAACCGAGTTCGAGGACGCCTACGCCGCGCGTTTCGCCTCGTGCGCCCTGCCTGTGCGCAACACCAACTGCCTTCTGCCCGGCGGTTGCGCCGTCGCGGGTCCCGATGCGGACATCCCCAAGGCCGTCGCCTACGCCGCCACCGGTCTCGGCCGCGCCGGCCGAATCGGCATCCGCACCGTCTGCTTCGGCTCCGGCGGCGCCCGCAGATGCCCCGAAGGCTGGCCCATGTCCAGGGCCATCGCCCAGATCCGCGATTTCGTCGCCGCGCTCGCCCCCGTGGCGCGCAGCGCCGGCGTCAAACTCGTCGTCGAAGACCTTCGCGGCGCCGAGACGAACACGCTCAACCTGCTCCAGGACATCCGCGCCCTGATCGACGACATCGGCGACCCCGACGTTGGCATCCTGCTCGACGGCTATCACTGGACGCTCAACGGCGACGCCCCGGAGCAGATCGTCGCAAACGCCGACCGCATTCTCCACACCCATGTGGCCACCATCGCCAACCGCCGCGCCCCGGGCGAGGAGCCCTGCGACTTCGCCCCTTTCGCGAACGCGCTCGCCCAGGCCGGCTACCGTGGCGACATGGCCGTCGAAGGCGGTTTCGCCGACAAGTCCGAGCCCGCGCTGCGCAGGATCCACGACGTCCTGCTCAATGCCTTCCACGCCCTCGCCTAGCCGAGGTTGCATCTTGGTCTTGTGGTGTTGCTTCCGTCACTCAAAACCCAAAAGTCCAATAACGGGCAAGCGGCTCTCTCAGTATCTCAGCACGAATCCAAGTCCTCCGGCGCCATGCGATTCCGACAAAACGCCGATTGTCGAAGTCGTGTACGTACCAATGCGAGGTCATGGGTGATGACGCCCATATTGACATTGCCTCAAGCTGGCCGTTGTGCTCAAATCTTCACCGAAAGGAGATTCACGATGTCAACAGCAGCAGATAGAGTGGTTGACGCCGCCCTCGATCTTCCAGCCGACGCTCGGATCGGACTGATCGATCGGCTACTTGCCAGTTTGAACCTCCCCGCATGTCCCGACGTCGACAAGATTTGGGCTGAAGAGGCCGAGCGGCGCGTCGCTCAGATTGATCGGGGGGATGTCGAGCTGATCCCCGGAGAAGAGGTGTTTGTCAGAATTCGGCGGAAGTATGCCAGGTGAGATTCCGTTTCCAATCTCCACCGTCGTCCCGGCTACTGGATGAATCGAGCCTGATCTTCCCTCCCGCGCCGCCTACCGCGACTTCTGAAGCAGTTCGCGGGCGTGAGTGACGGTGACGGAGGTGAGGTCGGCGCCGCCGAGCATGCGGGCGAGTTCATCAACGCGCGCGTCGCCCTCCACCGGGGCGATGTGAGTGGCCGTGCGCCCCTTCTCGATGTGCTTCGCCACCGCGAAGTGGGAGCGTCCCCACGCCGCCACCTGCGGAAGATGCGTGATGCAGATCACCTGGTGGAGCTTGCCGACGGCCGCGAGCTTCGCGCCCACGACGCTCGCGATCTCCCCGCCGATGTTCGCGTCGATCTCGTCGAAGACAAGCACCGGAATTGTGTCGTGCTCCGCCAGCACGGTCTTGATCGCCAGCATCGCACGCGAAATCTCGCCGCTGGAGGCGATGCTGCGCAGCGACCGCATCGCTTCGCCGGGGTTCGGGGCGAAGCCGAATTCCACGGCGTCGCGTCCGCTCTCGCGATCCGATTCTGCTTGGGCGACGTCCACGCGGAAGGCGGCGCGCGGCAGGCCCAGGTCCGCAAGCTGCGCGGAGACGGCGGTTCCAAGCTTGCCGCTCGCCTTTGCGCGCGCGGCGGTCAGCTTGGCGGCCGCGTCGTCGAGACGGCGTGCGACCGCCGCGATCTGCGCGTCGAGTTCGGCGATCCGGTCGGCGCGGCCGGCGATCTCTCCGGCGCGTCCCTGCGCCTGTTCGAGGTAGGCGATGGCGCTCTCGACCGAGCCGCCGTAGCGGCGTTTGAGCTTTTCGACGAGCGCCATGCGCTCCTCGAGCCACTGCAGGCGTTCCGGCGAGGCGTCGATGCGGGAAAGGTTCGAGGCGACGGCCTTCGCCAGCTCCCCGACCTGGATCGAGGCGGACTTCGCCTCGGCGGCCCAGGCGGCCGCTTCGGCCGAACCATGGCGCTGCATGTCCTCGAAGCTCCGAATCGCGGCGGCGAGGACGTCCACGACGGAACCTTCGCCATCCGAAAGGCCCTGCAGGACGGCGCCGCCGAGTTCGAGCAGCGTCGCGGCGTTCGCGGACTCCGCGTGTTCGGTCACGAGCGCTTCGCCATCGGTGTCCGGGGACAATTCGGCGGCGGAGATCTCCTGGATCTGCTCCTGGAGACGTTCGAGTTCGCGCGCGACGGCGTCGCCTTCGCCGGCAAGGGCGTCGCGCGCCTGCTGGAGGTCGCGGCGCTCGCGCCAGATCGCGCCAAACGCCTCGCGCAGCGGACGGCAGCGACCGAAGGCGTCGAGAGCGTCGAGCTGGAAGGCGGGGTTGAAGAGCGATTGGTTGTCGTGCGGGCCGTGGAGGTCCACGAGGCGTTCGCCGATGCGGTGGAGCGTCTGGACGGTGGCGGGGCAGTTGTTGACGAGGCAGCGTCCAGACCCCGCCGCGGAGACCGTCCGGCGGAGGATGAGCCGGCCGTCTTCGCAGGCGTCGATGCCGGCTTCTTCTAGAAGCGGAGCGATCGCGGCGGCGGCCTCGGCGGGGAGGGCGATCTCGGCCATGACGGCGCTCTGCGCCGCGCCCTGGCGGACGATGCCGTGGTCGGCGCGTCCGCCGCAGAGCAGGTCGATGGCGCCGATGAGCACGGACTTGCCGGCGCCGGTCTCGCCGGTGACGACGTTGAGGCCGGGGCCGAAGGCGATTTCGGCGGCTTCGACGACGGCGACGTCCTGGACGGTGAGTTTTTCGATCATGGCGGAGGCGTGGCGGGGCGGGCGCGGGCTACTGGTAGACGCGGACGTAGTCGATTTCGAAGCGGCTGGGGAAGATGGCGGCGTCGATGCCCTTCTCGGCGCCCCAGGCCCCGCCGATGGCGAGGTTGAGGAGGAGGTAGTGCGGCTTGTCGAAGGGCCAGGGGGAGACGGCGATGTCGCCGCGCTTGAATTCGAGGCCGAGGGTGTCGTCGACGAAGAACCGCATCGCGTCGCGCTCCCATTCGAGGACGTAGACGGCGAAGTCCGTCTCGGCCTTCGGGAAGGGGATGTTCACGCCTTTGGAGACGTGATGCCCATCGCTCTGGGCGTGGACGGTGAAGTGGACGAGGTCCTTGCGATGGCCGACGTACTCCATGATGTCGATTTCGCCGCAGCGCGGCCAGCCGACCTTGCCGATGTTGTCGCCGAGCATCCAGATCGCGGGCCAGGCGCCGATGCCGCCGGGGAGCTTGGCGCGGATTTCAAAGCGCCCGTATTTCCACGCGGCCTTGCCGTGCGTGTTGATGGAGCCCGAGGTGCAGAGGGCGGTTCCGTTGGCGTGGCGGAAGTTGTCGAGTCGCGCCTCGAGGACGAGGGCGCCCTTTTCGCGTCGGACGTTGGCCGTGCGTTCGCGGGTGTAGTACTGGAACTCGCGGTTGCG
>CAYVJM010000232.1:0-4163 GCA_964451695.1 uncultured Lentisphaerales bacterium
CTCGACCTCATCGACATGAAGTCGCGCAAGCACCAGCAGCAGGTCTACAAGGCGCTCAAGAACGCCCTTCGCCGCGACAAGGCCCGCACCAACGTCATGCAGATCTCCGAGCTCGGACTCCTCGAGATGACCCGCCAGCGCTTCGAGGAGAGCCTCCTCTCCCAGATGCACCAGACGTGCCCGTACTGCCACGGCAAGGGGCTCATCAAGTCCTCCCTCCAGCTCAGCGTGGACATCCAACGGCGCCTCGTCTCGCTCATCCGCCTCCTCCGGGCCGAAAAGAAAGAGGCCGATCTGCAGATCTGCGTCCACCCCGCCGTGCTCGAACGCCTCCGCACCGAGGACGAAGCCCTGATGCGCGATCTCCAAGCCGACTACAAGGGTCGCCTCTCGTTCAAGAGCGACCCCCTCCGCCAGGCCGAGTCCTTCAGCATCGTCGACGCCGCCACCGGGCAGGTCCTCTTCGCCGCCGGCGAGCAGAAGCCCGTGTAGGCGCGCGCCTCGTCGATGGACCGCCCGCCCGGCTACTTGCCGACGCAGAACCGGGAGAAGACCCGGTCGAGGAGGTCTTCGCCGTAGACGCGCCCCGTGATCTGCGCGATCGCCTCGGCGGCGGCGCGCAGACGCTGGGCGCAGACGACCGCGGCGTCCTCCGCCCCGGCCTCTTGGAGCGCCAGCGCCTCGCGCAGCGCCGCCAGCGCCTCCGCGATCAGCGCGTGGTGGCGTTCGGACACCGCCACGCCCTGCGCCGCGACGCCCGCGTCGTCGCCGGCGCAGACCTTGCGCTCCATCGCCTCGCGAAGCGCTTCGAGCCCCGCTCCCTCCTGCGCCGAGACGGACACCGCCTCGTAGCCCGCCCCGGCGAGCCGCCGCATCAGCGTCTCGACCCTGCCTCCGGGGGCCACATCCGCCTTGTTGAGCACGACGATCGTCCGCTCGCCGGAATACGCGGCGTCTCCCACCCACGCGAGCTGGGGCTCCGGATCGGCGGCGAGATCGACGACGCGCAAATTGATGTCGGCGCCGCGCACGAGCGCGACGGCGCGCTCCACGCCCATGCGCTCGATCGGCGAATCCGTTTCGCGCAGCCCCGCGGTGTCCACGACGCGCAGGGGAATCCCCTTGAGCAGGAGCGTCTCCTCGATCGTGTCGCGCGTCGTGCCCGGGACGTCCGAGACGATGGCGCGGAAGGCGCCAAGCAGGGCGTTGAACAGGGTCGACTTGCCGGCGTTGGGCGCGCCGCTCAGGACGACCCGCGCGCCCTCGCGCAGCAGATGCCCCTCGCGCCGCGTGTCGGCGAGCGCCTGGAGCCGCGCGGCGACGCCGAGCAGCCGGCCGGGCACGTCGGCCGGCTCGAGGACGCCCGCCGATTCGTCGTCCGCGAAGTCGAGCGAGGCCTCCACGTCGGCGCAGACGGACATGAGATCGTCGTAGCAGGTGTCGAGCGCGCGGCCGAGGCGGCCGTCGAGCTGCTCGGCCGCCGCGCGACCGGCGCGCTCCGACTGGGCGCCGATCAGATCCATGACGGCCTCGGCCATGCTCAGATCCATGCGCCCGTTGAGGAAGGCGCGGCGCGAGAATTCGCCGGGACCCGCAGGCCGCGCGCCGCAGGCCACGAGGGCGGCGACGACGCGCCGGGCGGAAACGCGGCCGCCGTGGGTCTGGAACTCCACGACGTCCTCGCCCGTGTAGCTGTGCGGGGCGCGGAAGGCGAGGACGACGGCCTCGCCGACGAGACCGCCATCGGCGGGATCGCGCAGCTTCACGAGGCGGAACGTGCCGGCGGGCATCCGCGAAGGCGGGACCTTCGCGCCGGCGCAGAGACGGTCGGCGATGGCGTAGGCGCCAGTGCCGGAAAGCCGGACCACGGCGATGCCCGCGGGGCCGGGGGCGGTGCACACGGCGGTGACGGGGGGCTCGCCGGCGGGTGAGTTCATTTCTGCCGCACCGCCAGACCGCCGATGCGCACCGTGCCCGTGAACTTGCCCGCGACGGCGACGTGGATGAAGCGCGCGGAGTCCGGCGCGGGATCCGTGGTGCCGCGCGCGATCCACCAGCCCTCGCTGTTGGGCAGGCCGCGCAGAGCCATCGGGAGATTCTCGTCCTTGAGCCCGACCTGGTTGTTGAAGTTCTTCGTCATCAGCACGGCGCCGGGCAGAAGCCGGCCGCCGTCCTCGCGAAGCTGCCGCACGACGAGCGAGGCGGCGCCGCGGAAGTCCTCGGAGAACGCGGCCTTGACGACCACCTCCATCCTGTCGCCCGTCGCGCACTCGATGGGCGGCGCCTCGAAGACGATCTCGGCGTCCGCGTTCTCGCTGGCGAGCGCGACGCAGGATCGCGCGGCAAGCGGAATGGCCTCGGCGGAGACGGATTGCTTGCGGGCGTTGCCGAGGACGACGCGGAACGGCGCGGCCGAGAATCCGCCCGTCTGCGTCGGGGCGAGGGGCGGAAGGCATCCCCCGTCGTCCCACGCCCAGGCGTTGAGCTTCACGGAAGGCGCGGGATCGGGCGGGAACGCGGCAGAGCGCGGCGCGCCCAGCAGCGCGAATGCGGCACCCCCGCCCCCGGCGAGAAGGCCGAAGAGAACGGCCGCGGCGGCGATGCGCTTCCAGCGCGCCGTGCTGCGCCGGATGAGCATCGTGACGTCCTGCTCGACGACGTCGCCCGTGGCGCGCTGGCCCGTGGCCGGGGCGAAGTCGAGGGCCTCGCGCAACGGCAGGTTTCCGATGGCGGCGGGATCGCGGAGCTGCGGCACCTGCTCGGGGCCGAGGCCGCCCCGGACGGCGGCGGCGCGAAGCGCCTCGAAATCGTAGGAGACGCGGAAGAAGCGCACCGAGCCGGCGACGTCGTCGAAGATCGCGTAGGAGGCGCGCGGGTCCCCTCCGCGGGGGAAGCCGACGGAGCCGACGTTGACGATGTATCGCTTGCCAGGCTCGGCGGCGAAGTCCTGCGGCTCGATCTGGTGGGGGACGCCGCTTCGCCCGACCACGTAGAGCTCGGCGAGGTGGCTGTGGCCGCAGAAGAGGAGCTGCTCGGGAACTGCGTTGAACGAGGCCAGCGCGTCGTCGGGCGTGGAAATGTAGTTGAATGCCGCCGGGTCGACGAAATCGCCGTGCGCGCAACGGAAGTTCTCGCCTTTCAGGACGAGCGGCAGCCCTCTGAAGAACTCGCGGGCGCGCGCGCCGAGGCGCGCGGAAGTCCACTCGATCATGCCCCGGGCGCGGTCGTTGAACGCATCCGGATCCATCCGGCCGGCCATGACGGCGTCGTGGTTGCCCAACACCATGAGGTGGACGCGCTCGTAGACCGACTTGAGCGTCTCCGCAGGCTGGGGGCCGTAGCCCACGACGTCGCCGAGGCAGACGATGCGGTCGACCTTGCGCAAGGCGATGTCCGCAAGCACCGTGTTCCAGGCGGGGAGGTTGCCATGTATGTCCGAGACGATCGCGTATCGCATCCGTAATACCGTCCTGCTCCGTCGCCGGGGCGCCACCTTGGCCTCCCGGCCGGAACCTTGCTTTTCCGCCACGGAGTATAACAAAGCCACCCTCTCGATGCAAACCCCGCCTGCGCCGCTGCGCCGCCGCCGGCTGCCCTGACGCCGACTTGACAACAAATGGCGGATCGTCTAAGTTGTCATGCAAACGGAGGAAGTCAATGATGAATGACGGTCAAATGGCCTGCGCCATCGGGGCCTTGCTGGTTCTGGGCCAGGCGGCCGGCGGCATTGAATACAAGAAGAGCGTGATCTCCGGCGTCGGCATGACGAACCGGGCGACGTTCGTGTCGTTTTCGTCGTCGACCTTCTCCTTCGGAGGCTCGAACGTCACCCGCATGAGCACCAGCGGGCCGATGGAGGCCCCCGCCGAGTTCGGCGGCTTCGGCTGGGGCGATCGGGGCTTCGGCCCGGAGCCGCTTGAGGCGCGGATCCACGAGGCCCAGGCGCGGCTGGACAAGCTCCTCTTCATGCGCGACGTCTGCCCGAAGTTGGAGGACGATATCCGCATCGACTTCGAGAAGCGGGACATCCGCGAGGTGCTGGCCCTGGTCTCCACGATCCTCGGGGCCAAGCTCCCTTACGAAGTCCCCGAGGGCGTTCATCTCGTCGAGAAGTCCGAGGTTCACGGCATGCCGGCCGACCGGTTCCTCGACAGCGTCGCCCG
>CAYVJM010000233.1:0-4160 GCA_964451695.1 uncultured Lentisphaerales bacterium
CCTTGAGCGAGCGGTTGAGGTCGTGGGCGAAGGAGAACTGCACGGCCGTGCGGGTCGCGGTGTCGGGGCGGTCGTGATAGGGAGGATAGGCGTCCCAGCTCGCCACGTCGATGTGCTTCGCCCATCGCCAGTAGTCGAGCGGGAGGAAGGTGCCCATCATGTTGACGGTGATCGGAACGTCCGGCGTGATGGCCCGCAGGGGGGCGGACTCCGCGCGGAAGAAGTCGAGCATCTGGTCGGAGTCGAATCGGCGGCGGTCGACCAGCATGGCGGGGAGCGAAGCGTCGGTCATGCCGATCTGGCTCCAGTCCGTGAAGCGGTGCGCCCAGAAGCCGGTCCACCACGCCTGGTTGAGCGCCTCGAGGGTCAGGTACTTCTTCTGGAGCCACTGGCGGAAGGCCTCGTTGCAGCGCGGGCATTCGCAACCGGCGTTGTATTCGTTGGAGACGTGCCACATCGCGAGCGCGGGGTGGCGGCCGTAGCGTTCGGCGAGCTTCGTGTTGACAATGCGGCACTTCTCGCGGTAGACGGGCGAGGTGGGGCAGTGGTTGTGGCGGTGCCCCTGCTGTTCGCGCTGGGGGTCGACGTTGGCGCCCGGCGAATGCATGCGGCGGATCTCGGGATACTTCTGGGCCATCCAGTTGGGCTTGGCGCCGGAGGGCGTGGCGAGGATGATCGCCATCTTCGCACGCTGGGCGCGGGCCATGATGTCGTCGATGAATCCGAAGTCGAAGAGCCCCTCCTCGGGCTCGAGCGCGGCCCAGGAGAAGATGCCGATCGAGGCGGAGTTGATGCCGGCCAGCTTGAAGAGGCGGAAGTCCTCGTCCACCGTGCCGGGAATGTGGGCCCACTGGTCGGGATTGTAGTCACCGCCGTGGAGCATGAAGGGGAAGCGGGTGATGCAGTCGTCGTGGGTGGCGGTTTTCATGGCGGGATGTGTCCGGGTGTTATTCTCCAGTTCGTCGTCGACTAGTCCGCGATGCGCTTGAACGCCTCGTAGTAGCGTCGGCCGAATTCCTTCTGGCTCGTCGCATCGAAGTGGATGTTGTCCGGGTTGGCGGTCAGACCCGTGGACGGGACGAACGCGGCGGGCGGGAGCTTCTCCGCGGCGGTCTTGTGCGCGGCCGTGACGAGCTTCTGCCCGAGGCGGTCGTCCCGGCCTCCCCACTTCGGCAGTTCGCCGATGAGAATCGGGACGGACGGGTTCCGCAGCTCGACGCGGATGCGCGCGAGCAGCTCCTCGAGCTTCGCCCCGTACGTCTGCGACTCCGCGGTGCCGCAATCGCTCTCGCCCTGGTGGAAGAGCACGGCCTTCCATTCCCCGTCTTGCGAGGCCGTCGCGATGCGCTGCGCGGCGTCGTCCCAGGGGTGGGAGGAGGTGCCGTTGCAGAATCCTCCCGGGAGCCAGTCGTCGAGATTGGAGCCCCCGCACGCCGTCGGCACGAGGCCGACGCAGGCGTCGGGATGATCCTGGAGGTAGGCCGCGGCGAACGTGCGGGCCGCGCCCACGCCGGCGACGGGCTTGTCGTAGTGGACGGGATCCTTCGCCACGACCCACTCGTCGTTTCGCGTCAGCATGAAGACGCGCGGGTCGAGCTTGTCGTTCTCATCCGTAACGACGCCGCGTCCGGCCATGTTGGACTGGCCGACGAGCAGGACGAGGGCGAGGCGCTTCTTCGTCGGGAAGTCCGCGGGCTTCTTTGCGAGGACGCGCTTGATCGTCGCCGCCGCAGGCGCCGCGGCGGCCTGGGCCGCCGATCCTCGATCGGCCGTCATGGCGCCGGTGTAGCCGTAGACCTTGACCGTGGAGAGGCGGAACGCCGCGCCCTCTTCGATGCCGCCGAAGAGGATGCCGGGGATGCGGATCGGGGTGTTCGCGAGCGACGGCGTGACCTTGAAGGGGATCTCGATCGCCGTCTCCTCGTTCGCCTTCAGCGTCACCTCCTGCTTCCTGAACTGCCGCCACGGGGATTCCTGCTGCATGATGGCGAGCGTGCCGCGCCAGCCCTGGAAGGCCGTCATCGTGAACTTGGCGACATACGTGCCGGCGGGGAGGCCCTTCTCCGTCCGGTATCCGAAATGCGTCGACCCCGCCTCCGGCGAGGCGGTGACGAAGCGGATGGACGATTGTCCATTCTCGAAAGTCGTCGCGAGCTCGGCCTTCGCGGACCAGGCGAACGCTTCTTGCTGGCCGAGCTCCAGCACGGGGGCGTCGTCGGCGCGGGCGGAGAGGGAACAGAGCATTGCAGCGGCAAGGGTGGCGTGGGTTTTCATCGTCGGGAAGGCTTTTCTCAGGGGAAGGTCGTCGAGCCTGATGGACGACGATTAGGTTGCTCGGAGGATCGCATCGAGGCGGCAGCCTGGGGGCGAGGCCTAGTCCGCGAACACGTAGAGGTTGGGGTGGGTGGCGAGGACGGCTGAGAGGTAGGGCTTGAGGTCCCCGTAGCGCATGGCGCCGGGGGCGAAGACGAGGAGCACGGCGAGATCGGGCTTCTTCTCGGCCAGCAGGGCGGGGAGAGCCGCGGCCGAGACGCCGGCGACTTCGGAGACCTTCAGTTCGGGGTCGATCTCGCCGTCCTTCCAGATTTCCTCGATGACGACGAGCGTCGCCTTGCCCTCGGCGTCGAAGCGCAGTTCACAGGGCTGCGTGGGGCGCTGGGCGCGGTCGCGCCAGGCTTCGTTCGGGACGAACGCCTTGTAGTAGGGATCGCCCGGCGACGGGGGCTCCATGCGCACCCCGCCGTCGGCGTCGAGGATCTTCAGCGCCCGGCAGGCGTCGCGGATCTGCGCCACGGGCAGGTCGGTGGCCCAGGTCGCGGCGGCGTAGACGTCGCGCGCGGCCTGCGCGGCGGTTCGCAGCTTGGCGAGGGCGTCGGCCAGGGGCGCGGCCGGGGCGCTGTCGACGGCGACGCCGTTGGTGGAGAACGCCAGGGCCACGTCGAGGACGCGCCGCGGGGAGTCGGCGGGCCGGGGTTCGGGGGCGAGGACGATCTCGACGCGGAGGTCGGCGTTCGTGGGAAAGGCGGGGCCGACGACGAAGTTTTCGTACACCTCGGACTGGAGCGCCAGGCGCGGGATGTCGAGGGCGGTGATCGGCTCGTTGTAGCAGGAGGCGATCGAGCCGGGGCCGGAGGCGTCGCCAATGAATGCGCCGGCGGCGTCTCGGCGGTCGCCGGTGTAGATGAAGCCCGTCGGCTCGACGGGCGCGCCCGTTTGCAGGTCCTTCATCAGGGAGGCGAGGGGCACGGGCGCCGCGTCGCCGATGCGGGCGGTGGCGAGGAGGCGTTCGCCCTTGGGCCAGAAGGCGAAGCGCTCGTAATCGACGCCGCGGCCGCGCGGCACGCCGATGAACTCGATCGCCTTGCAGACGTCGTCGGCCTTCGCGAAGGACGTCAGCAGGGCCTCGTAGCCGTGGCCGCTGTTCTCGGTGATGAGAAAGAACTCCGCCACGTCGCCGGGGCCGACGCCGGTGGTGGTGGCGTCGAGGGTCACTGTGCGGGCGGTTTTGTCGGCGAGGACGCCGCGGGCGATGAAGCGCGCGGGGTCGCCCGCGAAGCGGTTCGTGTTGGCGTCGTAGCGCGCGTCGCAGGCCCTGGCGAGGGCGAGGCGCGCGGGGGAGGGCTGATCGTCGTCCTGTGCGAGGGTGGCGGTGGCGAAGGCGATGGCCGCGAGAGTCGTGTTCAGGGCTATGCGTTTCATGGAGGGGATTTAACCACACTCCAGCCGGGACTGCAAGCGCGCCCTGTCCGGTCAGGGTGCCTGATCGTCCGGGTGTCCACCCAACCAAATTGGGGGTTGATCGCGGTCGGCGATGGCGCTATAATGCCGCCCAGAACGACGGGACATGGCATCCGGAATTTGTGCTGATGATCCGGGATATTCCGCTCCCGCCGTTGAAAGAACCGGATGTCTGCGGTCGTCCCGGAATGTCGTGGGCGCCGTGAAGCGCTGCGCCGCAAAGGAGGGAGGACCGGATATGAAAACACCCGTCAGGGAAATCCTGCTGCAGAAGGGTCATGCCATCGTCACGATCGCGCCTTCCGCAACGGTCTACGAGGCCATCCAGACGATGGTCGAGAAGAACGTCGGTTCGCTCATCGTCCTAAACGCGCACGGCAAGATGGCGGGCATCTTCGTCGAGCGCGACTGCTTCCGCAAGG
>CAYVJM010000234.1:0-4136 GCA_964451695.1 uncultured Lentisphaerales bacterium
GGCGAGGGTACTGCGGGAGTCGCCCGTGGGAGAGTAGCACGCCGCCAGGCATTTTTTACCAGAGGCCCCGCACGGTTTAACCACCGTGCGGGGCCTTTTTCGTTTGAAACTGGAAAGGGGCAACCGATGAACACGAAAACGAGGAAATATGCTTCCGTGGTTCTCTGGAGTGGCACGCTGCTCAGCCTCTATTTCATGCTGATCGTGGTGGCGGCAATTATCCTGGAAACTTACCACTTCAGCGCTGCGAGTGACCTCTACAACCGGGTCTGGTTTTTTTCGGCCTACTACCTTGCGCCGGTTGCATTCGTACTGGCCATCTTGGCCATTGTTGTCTCCTCACGAGCGAATCTCCGTCGGACGCGGAAAATTGGACTGATCGTTGTGAATTCGGTTGGCATTCTCATGTCGGGTGTCAACATCGTCTTTGCCATTGAATGGTTTGTGTTCGCGAGTGGTTTCTCTCATCACTAAGGGAATCGGCGCGGCTCTTCAGCCAAGGGGTTAGTTGACTCCTGAACGCCCTTCCCCTGACGGACGCGGCGAGGACTCCGCGTCCTCACGATGCGCCCATAAGCAGGCGCGTCCTCCCGCGATGCCGGCGTCATCGCCGGCCCCGATGGCCAGAACGCGGATGGCGATGAGCCTTCCGACATCCTCCGGCGACAGCCCTTCGATGCGCACTTCGACGTATTCGCTCGACCAGCCGCGGCCGACGCCGTCGCCGTCTACGCGCTCGACAAGCACTTCCGCCTCGCCGCCGACGAAGCTCTCCGCGAATTGCCGCCGCTTTTCGTCGCCCAGCGCGATGAGGCGCTGCGCGCGTTCGCGCCGCACATGCACAGGCACCGCGCCGTCCATCGATGCCGCCGGGGTGCCGGGCCGTTCGCTGAAGGGAAATACGTGCAGGTTGCTGAAGGGGAAACGCTCGATCATCCGGACGCTCGCCTCGAACGCCGCGTCGTCCTCGCCCGGGAAGCCGGTGATGACGTCCGCGCCCAGTCCCAGTCGCGGCACGCGCGCCAGAGCGTCCTCCACCGCCGCCGCGTACTGCTCCGGCGTGTAGCGGCGGCGCATGCGCTTGAGCACGCCGGCATCGCCGCTCTGCAGCGGGTAGTGCAGCGTGCGGCAGAGTCGGGACTCCGCCGCGGCCATGAGATCGACGATCGCACGCTCGGATGTGCCCGGCTCGATCGAACTGAGGCGCAGACGCGCGACGCCGGGGACGGACGAAGCCGCGCGCGCGAGGTCCGCCAGCCCCGCCTCGCCGTCGCGCCAGCAGGCGACGTTGACGCCCGTGAGGACGATCTCGCGAAAGCCCTGCGCGGCGAGGCCCGCGATTTCGGCGAGGATGTCGGCGAGCGGGCGGCTGCGCGGTGCGCCGCGGGCGTCGGGGACGATGCAGTAGGCGCAGCGGAAGTCGCAACCATCCTGCACCTTGACCGGTGCGCGCGTCGAGGTGAAGCGCGGGAGATACGGGCGGAAGCCGTTCCCACTGAGCGCGGCCGCCACGATGTGCGCGATGGCTTCCGCAGGGCTCCCGGGCGCGCCGACGTAGACTTGGCCGCTCTTCTTTTCGACGACGGCGTCCACGCCGCCTTCGAGGATGCGTTCGGGGCCGACGACGCTGGTCGTGCAGCCGGACATGACGACGCCGCCGACCCCGGCGCGGCGCGCGGCGCGCGCGAGGCGCATCGATTCGCGCTGCGCGGCGGCCGTCACGGTGCAGGTGTGCAGGACGAGGACGTCGCAGGGACCGCCGTCCGGCACGATGGCGTGCCCCTCGTATTCCAGCGCGCCCGCGATCGTCGCGGTCTCGGCGTGGTTGAGGCGGCAGCCCATGGTCTTGATGGCGATTTGCATGGGGTTCACCATTCGATCCAGCGGTGGATGCGGCCGCTGCCGCGTTCGTAGACGCATTGCACGGTGCGGCGCGTCCCGGCGCGCTCGGCGGTGGCCGTGATGCGAAAGAGGTCGCTCTCGACGCCGAGGCGAGGGAGGATTGCCTGGAGCGCGGCGATCTCCTTCGCGGAGAGCGCGTCGCCCTCGCCCATGAGCAGCTTGTGCGCTTCGGCCATGCCAAGCGAGGCGAACCACTCGCCGCGGCGGCGCGAGCGCAGGACGCGGTTGAAGAGCGTCTCGGCGGTGCCGATCTCGGCGCCCGCGCCGAGCGCGAGGGCGACGAAGACGTCGTGGGGCACGGTGTTGACGTTGACGCGGCCGTCGCCGAGGACGGTGAGCGAGGGCAGGGCGGTGGCGAGGGCGGCGGGGTCGGCGCCGGGGGCGAGAAGCAGCTCCTCCTCGGCTCGCAGCACGGCATTGGTGCGCAGCACCAGCGTCTCCCGCCACCAGGCGTCGAGGAGTCGCGCCTGGCCCATGGCGTCCTCTTCGCGGGCGCCGGAGGCCTTGGCGAGGAGGAATCCCAGCGCGCGGTCCGCGCCGGCGGGGAAGCGCAGGCGGGCGTGTTCGTCGGCAATGGCCGCGAGGGCGTCGCCGTGTTGGAAGCCCTGCGCCCAGGGTTCGAGGAGGTGATCGGCGCCGTTGGTGTCGGCGTCGATGGCCCAGGCGGCCATGGCAGCGGCGGAGAACGCCTCGGCGCGGAGCTGGGCGCGGACGACGGCATCGGCGGCGATGCGGGAGCGGGAGAGGGCGGCGGAGCCGGCGAGCAGGGCGACGCCCGTGACGAGGGCGACGGCGACGAGCATGAAGACGAGGATGGCGCCGGAGCGGGAAGTGGGGGCGTTCACGGGCGCTCCTTTCGCGGCAGCGCGAAGTTCGCCGGCATGACGGCGGCTTCGACGACGAGGTCGCCGACGGTGGCTCGCACGAGCCCGGGCGGCGTCTCGCCGGTCCAGGCGTCCGTCCATTCGAGGGTTTCGGACGGGGGCACGCGGGCGCCGGCGTAGGCGAGGCGGAAGACGGGGGCGGGGACGAACCGCTCGATGGCGGGCGGCGCATCGGCACCGGGGTGTGTCAGGGTGCGGACCATGACGCCGTCGGCGTCGCGGCTCCAGCGGACGATGGCGACGACGGCATCGCCATCGGAGCGGGAGGGCGAGATGAGTCGGGCGAAGGCCATGGCGTCGTTTTCGCCGGCGAAGGGGATGGCGGCGAGGGGGGCGGCGCAGGCGAGGTCTTCTTCGAGCGCGGCGAGCATGAGGACGCGGCGGGTGCCGTCTTCGCTGGCGGCGGAGACGGAGGCGAAGCTGCGCAGGGCGGCGGAGATGGCGGTCGCGGCGGCGATCATCGCGAGACTGGCGGCGGCGGTGGCGACGAGGAGCTCGACGAGGGTGAAGGCGCGGCGGAAGGCGGGTTCGCTTTTCATGGCGTGGCCTCCGGAGGCGGGGCCGCCGCGGTGGCGGCGGGCGGAGCGGGCGCGTCGAGCTTGATGGGCGGGAACGTGGCGAGGGAGAAGGCGACGGGGGCGTCTTCGGGACCGGGCGTGGCCTGGGCTTCGATGCGCCACGGGGCGTCGGGGGCGTCGGGCGGCGTGGCGCGGCGGACGACGCGGACGGGGAACTGGACGACGCGCAGCTCCGGCACGTCGACACCGGCGCGGACGTTGGCTGCGGCGGTGGTGGAGAGAGCGTCGGCGGCGGCGCAAGCGGCGCCGCGGCGCTGGGCGCTCGCGGATTCGCGGAGAGCGGCGGAGCAGAGGGCGAGGGCGGGGAGGAGGACGATCGCACCGAGGGCGAGGGCGATCAGGACTTCGACGAGAGTGAAGCCTTGGAGAGAGTCCGGAGTGCGTGAGTGCGTGAGTGCGTGAGGGGAATATCTTCGCGCGCTCTGCGTTCTTTGCGTACGTAACAGCCCTTCGACAAAGCTCGCGACAACGTTCACGACAAAGTTTTATCGGTCGGTTCGACGTGGATGATGAGGTGGGCCAATTCGCCGAAGCGCGCGTGGATGCGCTCCTCGATGCGTTCGGTCAGCGCGTGGGATTCGGCGACGGACATGCTGCCGTCGAGGCGCACGTGGACCTGGGCGACGATGCCGATGCCGACGCGGCGGGTGCGCAGGTTGTGGGGGTCGGAGATGGCGGGTTCGGCGGTGATGAGCGCGAGGATCTCCTCCTCGGTTTCGCGGGGCAGGGATTTTTCGACCAGTTCCTCGATGCCGGGCTTGACGAGGTCGTA
>CAYVJM010000235.1:0-2331 GCA_964451695.1 uncultured Lentisphaerales bacterium
AGCCCGCATTTGCGGCATGATATCCGAAACCATGTCACGATCCTGACACACACCCACAACGACCCAGTTCAGCCTTTGACCTTGAACCGACGACCTCGGATTGTGTAGAATCGCGTCGTGATTCGATTCAACTGATGCGGCGCGCGAGCGGAGCCAGTCTCCGCCGAATGCCGACATCCATGGAGGGGTGGCGGAGCGGTCTATCGCGGCGGTCTTGAAAACCGTTGAGGCGCAAGCCTCCGGGGGTTCGAATCCCTCCCCCTCCGCCATTCGACGACACAGCGCGCCAACGCCCCCTCAGACGGAGGGCGGCTCTTGCTGCCTCGCGCACCGGACTTCCTCGGCCAGCGGATTGACCCCGATCCGGCTTTGCTATAGTCTATGCGCCCGAAACGCGAAAAGGGAGATCGGATGGCACGCGAAGAACGGCGAAAGAGGTGGAGGCGGGTATCGCGCATGGCGAAGATCTGCACTGCGGCCTGCGCAGTCGTCTTCGCCTTCTCGCTCTGGCTTATCGACCCGCCGCTCGAAGCCTCCACGCACTACCCCGCCGGCACGATTCTGCGCGACCGCACCGGCACCGTGCTACGCGTCGGCCTCGGGCCGGACGACCAGGACTGCCGCCCTTGGTACCGCGCCGATCCCGAAGACTGGATCGTTCAGGCCCTCGTCGCCTCCGAAGACAAGCGCTTCTGGCGCCATCGGGGCGTCGACGCCCTTTCGCTTCTGCGCGCCGTGCGGCAGAACGTCACGACCGGCCGACGCATTTCCGGCGCCTCCACGATCACCTCGCAGGCCGTGCGCCTCATCACGCCGCATCCGCGTACCCTGCGATGGAAGTACGTCGAAGCCTTCCAGGCGCTGCGCCTCGAAATGGCCATGACGAAGCTCGCGATCATCGAGCAATACCTCAACCGCGCGCCGATGGCCTCGAATCTCGTCGGCATCGAGGCCGGCGCCATGGGCTGGTTCGGCAAACCCGCCAAGTCGCTCAGCCTCGGAGAGGCCGCGCTGCTCGCCGGCATGGTTCAGTCGCCCTCCCGCTTCCGCCCCGACCGCAACCTGGCCGCCGCGCTGCGCCGCCGGGAATACGTCCTCGGCCGCATGCTCGCCCTCGGCATGATCTCCGAAGCGCAGAAGCAGGGCGCCGAATCGGCCGCCCTTGTCGTGCGCCGCGCACCCCGCCCCTTCGCGGAGCCGTATTTCGCGGATTGGGCGCAATCGGCGCTGCCGCGCGCAGGCGGAGACTACACGACGACCCTCGACCCCGCGCTCCAGCGCGCCCTCGCGCGCCGCATCGACGAACGCGCCGCCGAACTCGGCTGCTCCGCCGCCGGCGTCCTCCTCGACGTGCGAACCGGCGCCGTGCGCGCCTTCGCCTGCTCCGGCGATTACTTCGCCGACGGCGAAGGCCAGGTCAACGCCGCGCTCGCGCCCCGCCCCGCCGGCTCCACGCTCAAGCCCTTCATCCTCGCCGCCGCCCTCGACCAGGGAATCGTCGGGCCCGACGAGACGCTCCTCGACGCGCCGCGCCACTTCGCCGGCGGCTTCTCGCCCGTCAACTTCGACGGCGGCTTCCGGGGTCCCGTTCCGGCTTCCGACGCGCTCGTGCTCTCCCTCAACATCCCCTTCATCGACCTTGTGACGAAGGTCGGGCTCGTCCGCTTCAACGCCACGCTCCACGCCCTCGGGCTGGACACCGTCTCGCCCTCCGCGCAGACGCACGGCGCCGGCATCGCGGTCGGCAACGCGGACGTGCGCCTGCTCGACCTCGCCAACGCCTACGCCGCCATCGCCCGCGGCGGCGTCCACACTCCGCCACGCGCGATGGAGTCCTCCGAACCCGCCGACGCCGGCGCGCGCACCTTTTCGCAAGCCGCCTGCTGGCTCGTCTCCGACATTCTCTCTGGAGAAGGGCGTGCGCAGGGCGCCATCGGCCACATCGCGACGGCAAAGCTGCCCCGAGCGGCATGGAAGACCGGCACCTCGGCGGCGAACCGCGACGCCTGGACCATCGCATGGAATCCCGAATGGGTCGTGGCGGTGTGGTGCGGCCACAAGCAGGGCCACTTCGGCGACGCGCGCATCGCGGGGGCCGCGGCGGCCGCGCCTGCGGCCTGGGCGATGATGCGCGACCTCTATCCTTCGGGCGACGGCCCGTGGTTCGACCGCCCCGACGACGTCGTCGCGCGCGAGGTCTGCGCCGTCTCCGGCCAGCCGGTCTCGACGATCTGCCCCGGCCGCCGAACGGCCTGGTCGATCCGCGGACGCTCATCCAACGCACCGTGCACCGTGCATCGCCAGGAGGCGGACGGCCGCGTCGTGGCGACC
>CAYVJM010000235.1:2431-4131 GCA_964451695.1 uncultured Lentisphaerales bacterium
CGGACGTCGCCGTGCCGGTCGTCGTCTCGCCATCGTCGGGCTCGATCTTCCGGTTTCTGCCGGACTTCCCTGGTCAGGGCATCGCGGCGCGCGCGGGCAAGGTGGCGGACGGCGAAACGCTCTGGTGGTTCCTAGACGCAACGCCAGTGGGCACCACGGCGGGCGGGAGCGCGCTGATCGTGCCCATGCCCGCGCGCGGCGCCCACCGCCTCACCTGCTCGACCGCCTGCGGACGCTCCGCCACCGCCACCTTCGCGGTGGAGTAGACGGGAGACCGAGGCTCTAGCCCCGCCCTATTGGAGCGTGGCGCCCGAGCTGGCGTTGCCGACGAGCTGCGAATAGCGGCGCAGCCAGCCCGAGGTCGCGCGCGGCGTCCAGGGCTTCTGCTCGGCGCGGCGCTTGGCGAGGGTCGCCTCGTCGAGCTTGACGTCGAGCGTCCGCCCGGGGATGTCGATCGCGATCACGTCGCCGTCGCGCAGGAGCCCGATCGCCCCGCCCTCGGCCGCCTCGGGGGAGACGTGGCCGATGCAGGCGCCGCGCGTGCCGCCGGAGAAGCGGCCGTCCGTGATGAGCGCGACGGATTCGCCGAGCCCGGCGCCCATGATGTAGGACGTCGGGGCGAGCATTTCCTGCATGCCCGGGCCACCCTTGGGGCCTTCGTAGCGGATGACCACGACGTGGCCGGGCTTGACCTTGCCGCCCAGAATGCCCTCGCAGGCTTCTTCCTGGGAATCGAAGCAGATCGCCTTGCCCTCGAACTTCAGCATCGACGCCGCGACGCCGGCCTTCTTGACGACCGCGCCCTCGCGCGCCAGGCTGCCGTGCAGGATCGTGAGGCCGCCGTCCTTCGAATAGGCGTTGTCCAGCGTGCGGATCACCGCGGCGTTCTTCACCTCGGCCTTCGCGACGATCTCGCCGAGCGTGGGGCCGCCCACCGTCTTGCAGGAGAGGTCGAGCAGACCGGGGATTGCGGCGATGCGCTTGAGGATGGCCGAAATGCCGCCGGCGGCGTCGACATCCTCCATGTGATAGGCGCAGGAGGGCGCGACCTTGCAGACGTTGGGGCATTTGCGCGAGATCGCGTTGATGCGGTCGAGGTCGTAGGCGACCCCCGCCTCGCGGGCGATGGCGAGCGTGTGCAGGACGGTGTTGGAGCTGCCGCCCATGGCCATGTCGAGGGCGAAGGCGTTGTCGATCGAGGCGAGCGTGACGAGTTCGCGCGGCAGCGGCCCCTGGGCGCGCGCCATCTCGACGACCCGCCGGGCGGCCGTCTTCCACAACTCGAGGCGGGCGGGATCGTCCGCGAGGATGGAGCCGTTGCCGGGCAGCGCGAGGCCGATCGCCTCGCAAAGGCAGTTCATGGAATTCGCGGTGAACATGCCGGAGCAGGAGCCGCAGCCGGGGCACGAGGACTCCTCCACCCGTTCGAGCTGCGCGGCGTCGATCTTGCCGTTGTTGAATTCCGCGACGCCCTCGAAGACCGAGATCAAATCCATCGGCTTTCCATCGAGCTTGCCGGCGCGCATCGGGCCGCCGCTCGCGAAGACGGTGGGGATGTTCGCGCGGATGGCGCCCATGACCATCCCCGGGACGATCTTGTCGCAGTTGGGGATGCAGATCAGCGCGTCGAAGCAGTGCGCTCGCACCATGGATTCGACGCAGTCGGCGATGAGCTCGCGGCTGGGCAGCGAGTACTTCAT
>CAYVJM010000236.1:0-4128 GCA_964451695.1 uncultured Lentisphaerales bacterium
AAGGGCTCTGGAACCAGCTCGAGGAGAAGATCCGCCTGTTCTCCGAAGATCCGGAGGTCACCTGGGCGAACGTCATCGACATCGTCTCGTAGGCACTGCATACAAGCCATGACCGAGACCGTCGAGAAGCCATTGACCTGGCACGAGTTCACCCCCGCCGACGCCGAAGGGAAGGCGTGGTTCGACACGGAGGTCCCCTTCGGACGCATCCCGCAGCGGATGAAGGACATCCTCCCGGGCCTCTACTCGCAATCGTTGTCGCCGACAGGCATGTGCCTGTTCTTCGACACCGACGCGACGGAGATCCACGTCCGATACGAACTGGGGACGCCCCAGATGGGCGAGGCGAACTTCAACGAGACCGCGTTCTCCGGCGTGGACCTCTACGCCTTCGACGCGAAGGACAAGCGGGACTGGCGCTGGGCCTCCGCGACGCCGCACTTCGTCATGAAGGCTGGCGAGCAGCACCCCGAATACAGGCTCGCCGGCGGCTGGCCCAAGGCGCGGCGCCGCTTCCGACTGTATCTGCCCCTGCGCAACAGCCTGATCCGCTTCTTCGTGGGCGTCAATGCCGGTGCGGCGTTCACCAAGCGCCCCCCTCGCAAGACCCGGCCGATTGTCTACTACGGCACGAGCATCATCCACGGCGCTTTCTCCGTCCGCTCCGGGCTCTGCCTGACCTCGCGCCTCGGACGCATGCTAGACAAGCCGTTCGTGAACCTCGGGTTCTCGGGCGCGTGCAAGATGGAGCCCGCGATGGCAGAGCTGCTCGCGGAGCTCAACCCCGCGATGTACCTCGTCGATCCGTTTCATAATTCGACCGAGGCGAGCATTCAAGCGAACACGGAGCCGTTCGTGGAGACGCTGTGCGCGGCGCGCCCGAAGACGCCCGTTCTCATGCTTGGCGCCCCGCATTTCACAAACGCATGGATTCTTCCTGATCTTGCGAAGTGCGAAGAGGCCAAGACTGCGGCGCTCTCGTCGATTTGCCGCCGACTCGCCCGCAAGCACCCGAACGTCGCCTTTGTGGATGGCAGGGGCTTCTACGGCAGCGAAGAGGTGTCGATGGACGGCGTCCACCCCAACGACGAAGCCTTCGGCCACATGGCCGACGTCCTCGCCCGCGCGATCCGAAGGCGCCTAGGCTGATCGCCTTCGTCCTGCTGTTCCGGCGCCCCATCGCCGCCCCATGAAACGCACGTTTTCAAAACCCGTTCTGCAGAACCACGCCGAAACAACCATCGACGTCGTCTGGAGCGTCTGCGCGCTGTCCACCGGCTTCGTCGAGATTTCGGAGCGCGAAGACCTCTCCGGCGCGCGAAAGATCCCCGCCATCAAGGGCGACCACGCCTGCCAGTGGGGCGTCGGCGACTGCGCCCTCCACGTGCATGTCGACGGTCTTCGCCCGGCAACCCGCTATTGGTACCGCGCGGCCACGCTGGCCGTCGACTATCCCGGCGCCTACATGATCCAGACCGACCCCCCGATCTACGGCGACGTCCATTCCTTCGTGACGGCCGGCGCCGCCGCCAAGTCCGAGTTCGCGGTCGTCAACGACACGCACGAACGGCTCGCGACCGTGCGCAGGATCGCCGGGATTCTGGAAGCCGATCCGACGCCCGTCCTCGTCTGGAACGGCGACGCCTTCGAGCCCCGGACGCTCCGGCACGCCGCCGACGCGATGCTGGCGTCGACCGCGGGCGCGCTGAGCGACACCCCCCTGCTGTACACGATCGGCAACCACGAGACACGCGGCATCGACGCCTGGCGGCTCGACGAGGTCATGGTCAAGCGCCCCTTCGCCGAGCGCTGCTCCCAGTTCTGGATGCTCGGCCGCAACTTCGCCGTCCGCCAGGGCGACATCGCGATCCTCGGCCTCGACACTGGCGAGGACAAGGCGGACCGCCGCCCCGAATGGGCGGGTCTCGCCAACTTCGAGCCCTACCGCCGCCTCCAGGCGGACTGGCTTGAGGAGGCGCTCGCGCGCCCGGAAATCGCCTCCGCCCCGTTCAAGGTCGCGATCTGCCACATCCCCCTCGCGGACGACGATCCACGGCACAACCCAGGCGGGACGGAACGCGGCGACGACCGATACTCGGCCGACTTCGCCTACTGGGAGCGGAGTTGCGGCGAGCTGTGGAGCCCGACGTTCGTCCGGCACGGCGTCCAGCTCGTCGTCGCGGGACACATGCACCGCTTCCGCTACGACGCGCCGCGCGCCGGCCGCCCGTGGGCCCAAATCGTCGGCGGAGGCACCGGATTGGGATCCGACAGCGCAACCGATTCGCTGCACGACGTCGCCACGATCATCCGCGTCCTGGTCGTGGACGACCGTCTCGTCGCCGAAGTCCGCCGCCTCGACAACGGGGAATCGCTTGGACGTTACGCATTCGAACGGGCCCGCTGACGGATTCTCGGAAGCCTCCGTTCAGCATCTGCACAGCCATCGCGGTCATGGATTCCGCTGCTGGACATCGCGGGAGCGTTCCAGTAGAATGTCCGCCGTTCGTCGGGGTTCATGCCCCATTGTCGAGAGTTCCGGTCGTCAACACCCAAGGAGTCCGCACCATGAACAAGCACGTTTTCGCCGCCACCGTTCTGTTCGCCGCCATGGCCGCCGCCTCGGCCCAGGACGCCTTCAAGCTCGCCCCCCTGCCCTACGCCGACAACGCATTGGAGCCCTACATCTCCGCCAAGACGATCAGCTTCCACTACGGCAAGCACCATCAGGGCTACGTCGACAACCTCAACAAGCTCGTGGCCGGCACCCCGATGGCCACCGCCTCGCTCGAAACCATCGTCCAGGACACGGCGGGCAAGGAAGACAAGACGGCCGTCTTCAACAACGCGGCCCAGGTCTGGAACCACGACTTCTTCTGGCAGAGCATGAAGCCCGCCGGCGGCGGCAAGCCCGCGGGCAAGCTCGCCGAGATGATCGACAAGTCGTTCGGCAGCTACGAGGCGTTCGCGACGGCATTCCAGACCGCCGGCCTCGCGCAGTTCGGCAGCGGCTGGGTCTGGCTCGTCCAGGACGGCGAGACGCTCAAGATCGTCAAGACATCCAACGCCGACACGCCCGCCGCGCACGGTCAGCACGCTCTGCTGACCTGCGACGTCTGGGAACACGCCTATTATCTGGACTACCAGAACCGCCGCAAGGATTTCGTCCAGACCTTCCTCGACGACCTCGTCAACTGGGATTTCGCGGCCTCGCGCCTGCGCTGAGCTCCCGCCCCCACGCTAACGGAGCGAGCACCCTGACCAACGTCCTTGCGGAAGCCCCCTACGCCGATGAAGGATTTTGTCTTCATGCTGTCCTCCTAAACCGTTTTCGAAAGTGCAAGGACACTTTGGATATCTTTCGGCTGCGTCCTCTTGTCGCCACCTGCGAGCAACACCACAAGCGTTTCCCCCTTTTGTTTGCCGAACGTGCATGGCTCACCGACGCGGCGATGGCGGCGTTCGGTGCAGCTGCTGGTTAGAATAAATCCGAATGTGTGCCAGTGCGTGCCAGGATGAGTTGCAGTTGGTCGCCATCAATCCGGTAAATCAATATCCAGTCGGGTTCAATATGGCAATCCCTGAACCCTGCATAGGTGCCTGCGAGAGGATGGTCTTTACACTGGCCCGGCAAAGGCTTGCCTGCACATAGTATCTCGACGACACGGGCCAGTTTGTCCAGCCTTTTTCCGCGTTTCAACGCAAGCTGGACGTCTTTCCGGAATCGGTTGGAGTAGACTGGCTTATACACGGGTCAGATCCTCGATCATTTCCAGCGGAGAGTCAAACGGTCCGTTCAGTTTCTCTTTTCCGCTGATGATCGCATCCAGCGTTTTACGTGTTTCCTTGTTTGGAACGTGGGCTTTCATCTCGAACGGAATGCCACGCGTTTTCACGACTTGCTTGAGAAACATTGTCATGGCGGTGGACATGTTCAGCCCCAAGTCTTCGAAAATCAGGTCGCACTCTTTCTTGAGATCATTGTCAATCCGGATCGTAGTCGTCATAGCATGCCTCCATTTACAGAATGAATGGTAGCACAAGTGGCATACATTGTAAATCGACTTTCGCTTCATCCAACGTCACGGGCGCATCTCCGTTTTGCTCCCCGATCCGTCCATGGCAATG
>CAYVJM010000237.1:0-4108 GCA_964451695.1 uncultured Lentisphaerales bacterium
ACCGCACGAGCCCGTTCGCCTTCACCGGCAACAAGTTCGAGTTCCGCGCCCCCGGATCCAGCCAGCCCTGCGCCGGCTCGAACATGTTCCTCAACACGATCGTCGCGGAATCGCTCGACTACATCTCCGAGCGCCTCGAAAAGGCTTCTGCCAAGGAGTTCAACGAGGTTCTCCTCAAGGTCATCCGCGACATCGTGGTCAAGCACCGCCGGATCGTCTTCAACGGCAACGGCTACAGCCCCGAGTGGGAGGTCGAAGCCACCCGGCGCGGGCTGCCCAACCTCAAGTCCACGCCCGAGGCGCTCAAGCCCCTCCTGGATCCGGTCAACCAGAAGCTCATGGAGAAGTTCGGCGTCTTCTCCAAGGTGGAGATGGACTCCCGCTACGAGGTCTTCCTCGAAGAATACCACCGCAAGCTCAAGATCGAGGTCGAAGTCGCTCTCGAAATCGCCACAAGCATGATCCTGCCCATCGCCGCCGCCTACTACGGCCGCATCGCCGCCGACCTCGCCTCCGCCGCCCAGAGCAAGCTCAAGGCCGGCACCGCCGGCCTGCGCACACTCGCCGAGCAGGTCGGCGCCGGCATCGACCGGCTCGACGCCGCCAGCGCCGCGCTCCGCAAGGCCGCCGCCGGCCGAAACACCGTGAAGACGATCGCCGCCATGAACGCGCTCCGCGAGGTCGTCGACACGCTGGAACTCGTCCTCGACGACGCCTGCTGGCCACTGCCCAAGTACCGAGAAATGCTGTTCATCTATTAACGCAACCCTCCGCACGGACGGATCGAGCATCCGTCCGGGCCTCCACACACGGCCATGTCGGACGACCTCCAGCATGAATGCGGCGTGACCCTCCTCAGGCTCCGCCGCAATCTCCCCTACTATGCCCGCAAGTACGGTTCGCCCTACTACGGGTACGAGAAGCTCTCGCTCCTCCTGGAGAAGCAGCACAACCGCGGCCAGGACGGCGCCGGCATCGCCTGCGTCGGTCTCGACGCCACGCCAGGACACCCATTCTACGAAGTCGAACGCTCCTGCGCCCAGCCCGCCCTCGACGACCTCCTCGCCCGCCTCGGCGACCGCCTCGCCGCCGCCCAGCGCGAGCACGCCGGCGTCCCCGCCGACACCCTCGCCAAGCGCGAGTCCCTCGCCCTGCCCTTCTGCGGCGAACTCTACCTCGGCCACCTCCGCTACGGCACGTTCGGCGGCCGCACCCTTGCCGCCTGCCACCCGTTCGTCCGGCACAGCACGTGGCGCAACCACGCCCTGCTGCTCGCCGGCAACTTCAACCTGACCAACACCGGCGCCCTCTTCGACGCGCTCGCGGAAGGCGGACACCACCTCTCCAGCCGCCAGGACAGCGACATCCTCCTCGCCCGCCTCGCCCACTGCCTCGAAAAGCAGCCCGGCACCTACGACGGCGTCGAAAGTCGCGACATCCCCGCCCTCCTCCGCGCCGCCGCCAGCGACTGGGACGGTGGCTTCGTCGTCTGCGGCGCCCTCGGCAACGGCGACGCCTTCGCCCTGCGCGACGCCGCCGGCATCCGCCCCGCCTACTGCTACTACGACGACGAAATCGCCGTGGTCGCCTCCGAACGCGTCGCCATCCAGACCACCTTCGACATCTCCACGGCCGAGGTCGCCGAAATCCCGCCCGGCCACGCCTTCGTCGTCCTGCGCAACGGCGACGTCTCGATGCCCCGGATCCTTCCCGAAGCCCCGCCGCGGCGCTGCGTCTTCGAACGCATCTACTTCTCCCGCGGAAACGACGCCGACATCCACCGCGAACGCCGCGCCCTCGGCCGCGCCCTCGTCCCCGACATCGTCCACGCCGTCGGCGACGACCTCGAAAACACCGTCTTCTCCTACATTCCCAACACCGCCCAGACCAGCTACCACGGTTTGATCGAGGCGCTTCTCGACACGTTCCCCGGGCGGAAGATCCGCTTCGCCCAGATCGCCGTCAAGGACGCCAAGTTCCGCACGTTCATCTCCGACGCCACCCTCCGCCGCGACCTCTTCCCCCACGTCTACGACGTCACCTACGGCGTCGTCCGCCCCGGCGTCGACAACCTCGTCGTCATCGACGACTCCGTCGTGCGCGGCAACACGATCCGCAACGCCATTCTCCCCATTCTCGACCGCCTCGGCCCGCGGCGCATCGTCGTCGGCTCGGCCGCCCCGCCCATCTGCTACCCCGACTGCTACGGCATCGACATGGCCAGCTTCGACCAGCTCGTCGCCTTCCAGGCCGTCGTCTCCCTCCTCCGCCAAGCCGGCCGCGCCGACCTCCTCGAGGCCTGCGCGGCCGACGCCCGCGCCGACCTCGCCAAACCCGACGCCGAAATGCGCAACCGCGTCCAGCCGCTCTACGCGCAGTTTCCCTTCGAGGCGCTCTGCGCCGAGATCGGCCGGCTCCTCAAGCCCGAAGGTCTCGCCGCCGATTTCGCCATCGTCTTCCAATCCTGCGCAAATCTCGCCGCCTGCATCCCCGCCCACACCGGCGACTGGTACTTCACCGGCCACTACCCCACCCCCGGCGGCAACCGCGTCGTCAACCGCGCCCTTGTCAACTTCATGGAGAAAATTTCCGACAGGGCCTATTAGCCCCAACCCGCCCGCAAGCAGAGCCTGCTTGCGGGAAGAGTGTAAAAGCTCCGCGACACCACGCTCACACACACCCCTTTCGCGAATTTCGCGTGTTTCGTAGTTCAATTTCAATCCTCACCGCGCTCGACAAAGTTCACGACAAAGTTCCCAAGGCACAAATTTCAAGTTTCAAATTTCCAACACCATGCCCTCCTCCCCCCACTTCCTCGCTCTCGCCGACGGCACCGTGTTCCGGGGCCGCTCGTGCGGCGCGCCCGTCGACGTCGTCGGCGAGGCCGTCTTCAACACCGGCATGACCGGCTACCAGGAGATCGCCAGCGACCCCTCTTACGCGGGCCAGATCGTCACGCTCTCGACGGCCGAAGTCGGAAACTACGGTTGCAACCCCGAAGACATGGAGTCGCGCGCGCTCTTCTTGAACGGCCTCGTCGTCCAGAACATGAACCGCGCCTCCAACTATCGCTCCCGCGAGGAGTTCGCCGGCCTGCTCGCGCGCAACGGCAAGCCCGCGATCGAAGAAGTCGACACGCGCCGCCTCGTCCTCCACCTGCGCGATCGCGGATCGCAGAAGGCCTATCTCCACGCCTCGGACGAAACTGTCTCCGAGGCGGAGGCGGTCGAGCGCGCCCGCGCCTGGGAGGGTCTCGACGGCCAGGACTACACGCGCCGTGTCACCGATCCCGAGCCGCGCGACTGGAACCCCGGAGGCGACCGCTTCGTCGTCGCCTTCGACTTCGGCATCAAATGGAGCATCCTGCGCGCGATGGGCGATTGCGGCATCCGCGTGCGCACCGTCCCCTCCGGCACGTCCGCCGCGGACGTCCTCCGCCTCAAGCCCGACGGGGTCTTCCTCTCCAACGGCCCCGCCGACCCGGCCGCCGTCTCCGGCGCCATCGCCGCCGCGCGCGACCTTGTCGGCAAGGTTCCGCTCATGGGCATCTGCCTCGGGCACCAGCTCCTCGGCCTCGCCTGCGGCGCGCGCACCCAGCGCCTCGCGTTCGGCCACCACGGCTGCAACCACCCCGTCAAGAACCTCATCGACGGCTCGGTCGAGATCACCTCCCAGAACCACAACTTCACGATCGTCCCCGATTCCATGCCCGCCTCGCTGGAACTCACCCACGTCAACCTCAACGACCAGTCCATCGAAGGCATGCGCCACAAGACCGAGCCTCTGTTCTGCGTCCAGTACCACCCCGAGGCCGGCCCGGGGCCCCACGACTCGCGCTACCTCTTCCGGCAGTTCCGGGAACTGATGAACCGCTAACCTCGCGGAGCTCCACCATGACCAAGCACATCTTCATTACCGGCGGCGTCGTGTCCAGCCTCGGCAAGGGCATCACCGCCGCCAGCCTCGCCATGCTGCTCAAACGCCGCGGATGCCGCGTCGCCATGCAGAAGCTCGACCCCTACATCAACGTCGATCCCGGCACGATGTCCCCCCATCAGCACGGCGAGGTGTTCGTCACCGACGACGGCGCCGAGACCGACCTCGATCT
>CAYVJM010000238.1:0-4096 GCA_964451695.1 uncultured Lentisphaerales bacterium
CGGCGCAGGCCTCTTCGAGTTGGCGGACGCGGAACGGCGGGAAGGCGTTGCCGCCGCGGAGGATTTTCATGGACATGGCGTGGGTTCGGAGGGTTGACGAAAAAGCTACAAATGCGCTTTTCATTATAGACAAAACGATCCCATCGTTCAAGAACCGGAAATCGAAAGTCTGGAATTCGCAATATGGCCGTCCCTGCTTCGCAGCGGCGTGCTCGGAGAGCCCGCCCTACCTCGTAGACTCCCCGTTTGGCGGTGATTTCGGGGTAGGGCGCGATCTCCGAGCGCGCCGTTTCCCTGGTTCCAGGCCATATTGCGAATTGCTGAATTGAAAGTCTGCAATCGCCGGGTTGACGCAAGAACGCTCAGTCGAGCAGGCACGTTCCTTCCCGTCGACCGATTACATGCGATCACCGTTGTGTCCTTGACGCCGGGGGGCAGATGGGATTATAGTGCAATTGATTTATTAAAATGGGCGATGCAACATGAAAATCTACATTATCGGCGACAGCATCTCGATTCAGTACGGCCCCCATCTGGAGGGCTATTTGAAGGGAGTCATGGCGTACTCCCGAAAGGAAGGGGTTGACGAGGCCCTCCTCAACCTGGACAAGCCGCAAGGGGCGAACGGCGGCGACTCCTCGATGGTGCTGGCGTACCTGAAGGAGCGTCGGCGAACGGGCGGGATCGATGCCGATCTGCTGCTGGTCAACTGCGGTCTCCACGACATCAAGACCGATCCGGCCACCGGGGCGAAGCAGGTGCCGCTCGATCAGTATGAGCGCAACCTGAGCGCGATCCTCGAGACGGTCGAGGCGATGCGTCCGCGCTTCGTCTGGATCCGGACGACGCCCTGCGACGAGGCCGTCCACAACTGCCGACCCGGCATCGGGTTCCACCGGTTCGCCGCCGATTGCGCCGCCTACAACGCGACGGCGGACCGGATCATGCGCGATGCCGGCGTCCCGTCGATCGATTTGCATACCTTCACGCGGAATCTCGGTCCCGACCTCTATTGCGATCACGTCCACTTCAATGACGCCGTCCGTGAGAAGCAGGCCGCGTTCATCGCCGGCTGGCTGCAGGCTTTCGCGGTGGCGGGGTTTTTCTAGCGCACCGGGTAGTCCGCCGTGCACGACTTGGCCGCGTGTTCCTTCATAAAGGCGATCACGGGCAGATGCGCGGGGTGGGTGCGATAGGCGTCGAGCGCCGCCTTCGAGTCGAAGAGCGTGTCGAGGCAGAGGTCGCAGGAGCGTTCCGAGCGTTCGACGTCGGGCTCGGCCTCGAGCGAGACCAGGCCCGGGATGCGGCCTTGGAGGGACAGGAGCTTTTCGCGGGCTTCGGCGACGCCGGCGGGGGAGGCGTCCTTCAGCCAGAAGAGGACGATGTGGCGGTAGCGGCTCATGGCGGTTGAGTGAGTGGAGAGCAGTGCGTAGGGAGTAGTTGTGGCTGGGGACACCCCAGACCCCTGAACTACAGGCGGCAGGTGCGGATGTCGGTGACGACGATGCCCTTGGCGCCGAGGTCGGCGAGGGCGTCGACGAGGCCGTTCATGCCCTTTTTCTTGGCCATCGACTTGACGGCGACCCAGGCGGGGTCGTTGAGCGGCGAGATCGTCGGCGCCTCGATTCCAGGCGTGAGCTGGACGGCATGGGCGAGCAGGTCGCGGCGGATGTCGTACTCGATCATCGCGTAGCCGCGGGCGACGACGATGCCCTGGATGCGCTTGAGGAACTTGTCCACCTGCGGCAGGGCGGCCGTTTCGGGGGAGCGGGCGATGACGACCGCCTCGGACTCGATCACCACGTCGCCGACCGTCTTGAGTCCGGCCTCGCGGAGCGTCTGGCCGGAATCGACGACGTCGGCGACGGCGTCGGCCACGCCGAGGCGGATGGACACCTCGACCGCGCCGTCGACCTGGACGATCGCGGCCTGGACGCCGCGGCTTTCGAGGTCGCGCCGGACGATGTTGGGGTAGGAGCAGGCGATGCGCAGACCGCCGAAGCATTCGGGCGTCAGGTCGCTGTCTTTGGGGACGGCGTAGCGGAACTTCGAGCGACCGAACCCGAGCGGCATGATCTCGGCGGCGGGATTCGCCGCGTCGAGATTGAGATCGCGGCCGGTGATGCCGACGTCGATGACGCCTTGGGAGACGTACACGGCGATGTCCCGCGGGCGGAGGAAGAAGAACTCGACGTCGTTCTCGGTGTCGGGCATGCAGAGTTCGCGACCGGCGCGCGCGCAGCGGTAGCCGGCCTCGGCGACGAGGGCGATGGCGGCGTCGGAGAGCGCGCCCTTGTTGGGCAGGGCGATGTGGAGCATGGCGGATTCCCGTGGGCTAGAGGTGGCGGTAGACGTCTTCGAGGGCGATGCTCTTGGCGATCATCATGACCTGGGCGTGGTACAGGAGCTGCGAGATCTCCTCGGCGGTGCGCGCTTCCCCTTCGTGTTCGGCGGCCATCCAGACCTCGCCGGCCTCTTCGATGATCTTCTTGCCGATGAAGTGGACGCCCTTCTGGAGCTCCTTGACGGTGCCGGAAGCGGGGTCTCCGCTCGCGGCCTTGGCCTGGAGCTCGGCGAACAACTGCTCGAATGTCTTCATGGAATGCTAGAAAAGGCCCTGGGCGGCTTCCTTGATGAGCGCCTTGCCGATGACGTCGCGCTGGATCTGGTTGGTGCCTTCGTAGATCTGCGTGATCTTGGCGTCGCGCATCATCTTCTCGACCGGGTATTCCTTCATGTAGCCGTAGCCGCCGAGGACCTGGACGGCGTCCGTCGTGACGGACATCGCCACGTCGGAGGCGTAGCACTTGGCCATGGCGGAGATCTTGCTGACGTCCTTGGCCCCGCTGTCCATGAAGTGGGCGCAGCGGTAGACGAGGGCTCGGGCGGACTCGACCTTCATGGCCATGTCGGCCATCATGAAGAGCAGACCCTGGTTGGCGGCGATGGGCTGGCCGAACTGCTGGCGCGTGCGGGAGTATTTGATCGCGGTCTCGAGCGCGCCGGTGGCGATGCCCAGCGCCTGGGCGGCGACGCTCGGGCGGGAGGCGTCGAGCGTCTTCATCGCGACGATGAAGCCGCGGCCCTCGCCCATGATCAGGTCGTCCTTGTGGACGCGGCAGTCCTGGAAGACGAGTTCGCGCGTGGCGGAGGCGCGGATGCCCATCTTGTTCTCCTTCTTGCCGAAGCTGAAGCCCTCGGCGCCCTTTTCGACGACGAAGAAGGAGGCGCCGCGCGAGCCCTTGCTCTTGTCGGTCATTGCGCAGACGGTGTAGATGTCGGCCTCGCCGCCGTTCGTGATCCACTGCTTCGTGCCGTTGAGCACGTAGTAGTCGCCGTCCTTGCGGGCCGTCGTCTCGATGCCGGCGGCATCGGAACCGGCGTTGGCTTCGGTCAGGCCGAAGGCCGCGAGGGTGCCTTCAGCGATGCGGGGCAGATACTTCTTCTTCTGCGCCTCGTTGCCGCAGACGATGATGGGTAGCGTGCCAAGACCGGTGCCGAAGAGCGCCAGGGCGATGCCGGCGTCGTACTTGCTCAGCTCTTCGACGGCCACGACGAAGTCCATCGTGCCGCCGCCCATGCCGCCGTACGCCTCGGGGATGAAGATGCCGAAGAGACCGGCGTCGGCGAAGACCTTGACGATGTCGTGCGGGAATTCGCCGGTCGCGTCGTGATGCTCCCGGACGGGGACGATCTTCTCCTCGCCGATGCGGCGGCAGAGACTCTTGATTTCAAGCTGCATTTCCGTGAGACCGAAGTCGGCGGGGGATTCCATCGTGCATGCTCCTTGGCTGTTTCGTTTTGAAGTCGATTTCATGCCACTATACCACATCCGCCGTTCTCGGAAAACCCGAAACATCGCCGTTGTTGATGGAGCCTGCCGTGGCGAAGTTCAGGCCGCGGGCTTCCCGCGCCTGGGCGAAGTCGCGGAGGAACTCCGCCACCATGTTGGGCGTCTCGTTGCGGCTGTAGGTGAAGGGCGCGAGCTGGCCGTCGATGGAGCGGCCGGGCGGGGCGGGGAGCGTTCGGGGCCGAGGCTACGGCAGGACGACGCTGTGCCAGACGGTGGCGGAGATGGCCTTGGCGATGCTGGCGA